>NZ_JACARZ010000078.1:0-1617 GCF_013386315.1 Pseudomonas sp. P7779
GCTTGCTCGCGAAGGGGGCGCCTCGGTCTACCGCTGCAACACCAATATCCGCGACAACAACTCATCCCGATCGATATAGCAGCCCTGGAAATGCCGCGCGCCGGACGCCGGATCAAACGCATTGCGCGCATGCAGGGTCCGGCGATTATCAAAGCACCACAGCTCGCCCGGATTCAGACGTTTGACCAGCCGAAAACGCTCTTCCCGGGTCATCGCAATAAACCGGCGATAGGCGCGATAGAGCAACGGCATCTGCTCTGCAGGCGCCTCAAACGGCCCGCGCAGAAAGTTGGCCATGCGAATCTCGGCGACTTCACCCAAGGCATCCAGAGCAATGATCGGCGCCAGCCGGCGATAGTCGCTGTGACGGTCCTTGTTGCGAAACTCCACCGGGATCTCGCACAACGCGCGAAAGGCTTCCGGATCTTCGTCCCGCAGCGCCCGGGCAATCGCAAAACCGTCGACAAAAATACTCTCGCCCCCGTCGGCGTCGTTCACCAGGCAATGCAAGAACTGCAGCCCGGGTTGCAGCTCCCGCGTCGGCAAATCACTGTGCAGCGGCAGGTTGAATGCCGTGTAGGCGTTGCTGTCGGCATCGGCCTTGGACTGCACGTTGAACAGCACGCCGAAGTTGCTCTCGCGGATGAACGAAATGCGCTTGGCGATCAGCGCCAGCGAGCCAGGTTCGGTGGGCACACCGCGCACTTGGGTGAGGCCGCTGTCACGCAGGGCCAGCAGCCATTGCAGCAGGGCTTTCGGGTCTTCCATCAGCGCTGCGTAGTCGAATACGGGCAGCTCGAACGTACGGTCCCACAGCAGGGATTTCGGTTTGGCAGCCCGGCGTTCGGCGCGGGACTCATCGTCGTAGGCGTGCGCCCGCAACCATCCGGGATCGTACTGGCTGCGATGCCCGCCACTCCATTCCACTGTCAGCAGACCCTGGTCGATACGCGCGCTGACAGCCGTGAGGTGTTCGTCCACATCGACAATTTCCAGCACCTGCTCACGGGTCACGCTGTAGACGCAAACAGGGCACGGGCAGTTGTCCCGCAGCCACTGGTGATGAAACGGGCTGACCCGCCCATCGGCCCATCGCACACTGAGGTGATCGCCGTGCACGTGCACATCGGCCAGGTCACTGATCAGTGGGTAAGTACGGAAGTCGGCAACAGCGGCGGCGGTTTGCATGGCGATTCCTTATTTTTGGGGTGGCAGTCCAATCGCGCGGCCGAGCAGGGCGGGCTTCGGCAGGTCGGTTTGTTCGGCGCTGATGCTGGCAAGCTTGCCCAGCACCGCTTCACTGAATGGCGCCGAGTGCGGCCCGGCGAGGTCGACGTGGAGCAGCATCTGTTCGTTGCCCGCCAGCTCCTTTTCGTCGCCCACCAGGTGCAGGCTGTGATAGAGGTGCAGGCGCTTGCGGTCGTGGGCGATGAGTTGGGTGTGTACCTCGACGGCGGCGCCCAGTTTCACTTCGTGCAGGTAGTTGAGGTGCAACTCCAGGGTGAACAGCGAGTGGCCGCTGGCTTCGCGGTTTTCGCTGTCCAGGCCCAGGGTGTCCATCAGCGCATCGGTGGCGTAGCTGAAAATCAGCAGGTAGAACGCATCGCGCAGGTGGCC
>NZ_JACARZ010000078.1:1695-2743 GCF_013386315.1 Pseudomonas sp. P7779
GAGCGTGGGAACGATCTTTACAGGGCTTATTCGGCGAAGGTCATACCGTGTTTTTCCTTAGTGGTCTTCACCGCCTCCAGCACCGCCAGCAGGCAATCATCACGATAGCGCTCCAGCGCCGAAATGCTGTGTTTGCCCAACTGATCGCTTGTGCCGTCCACCACGTCATCAATCAATTTGTCGGTCAATTCCGGCGCCGGCAGATAGGTCCACGGCAGCTGCAAGGCCGGGCCGAACTGCGCCATGAAGTGCCGCATCCCGGCATCACCGCCCGCCAGCGTATAGGTCAGGAACGTCCCCATGAACGACCAGCGTAAACCGGCGCCAAAGCGAATCGCATCATCGATCTCGCCGGTGGTTGCCACACCATCGTTCACCAGGTGCAACGCCTCACGCCACAGGGCTTCCAGCAGCCGGTCAGCGATAAAACCGGGCACTTCCTTACGCACATGCAAAGGGCGCATGCCGAGGGATTCGTACACCTTGATTGCTGCCTGAATCGCTTCCGGCGCAGTGTTTTTGCCGCCTACCACTTCCACAAGCGGCAACAGGTAAACCGGGTTGAACGGATGGCCCACCACGCAACGTTCCGGGTGCGTGGAGCCTTCATAAAACTCGCTCGGCAACAACCCCGAAGTACTCGAACCAATCAACGCATTCGGCTTGGCCGCCGCGCTGATTTTGCTGTGTAACTCCAGCTTCAATTCCAGGCGTTCCGGGGCGCTTTCCTGGATGAAGTCGGCGTCTTTCACGCACTCTTCAATCGTGGCCACAAAGCGCAGGCGGTCTTGCGAGGCGCCGGGTGCAAGGCCTTGTTTCTCGAGTGCGCCCCAGGCATTCGCGACACGTTTGCGCAGGGCCGCTTCGGCACCAGGCGCCGGGTCCCAGGCCACCACATCCAGGCCGTGAGCCAGTGCGCGGGATACCCAGCCACTGCCGATAACGCCGCTGCCCAGCGCTGCGAAGGTTTTGATTTCAGTGATAAAGCTCATGGCAAATTCCTAAAGAGTTCGGTGATTCTGTGTGAGAGCCAAGATCAAAATGTGGG
>NZ_JACARZ010000079.1:0-116726 GCF_013386315.1 Pseudomonas sp. P7779
ACCGATAGGCGCAGCGCAGCAGGCTGGTCTTGCCGCTGCCGTTGGGGCCGATCAGCCCGACGAACTCACCGGCGTTCACGTGCAGGCTGGCGTCACGCAGTTGGAACTGGTGATGACAGTGCTCGTGGCCTGGTGGGGTCCAGGCGAGGGCGGTGAGGTTGAGTGTGTGGGAGCGGGCTTGCTCGCGAAAGCGGTGGATCAGTCAGCCTATTCGTTGCCTGACACACTGCATTCGCGAGCAAGCCCGCTCCCACCCAAGCCCGCTCCCACATCTGTAAGGGGGAAACCTTGAAAATGAAGCGTCTACTCGGCCTGTTGGCCCTGTTCTCTCTGCTCGCCGGCTGCGCCAGCGGCCTCATCGACCCCAACGGCTATGACGAAACCGGCTCCGCTTCCTACTACGGCGCCAAACACCACGGCAACCGCACTGCCAGCGGTGAACCGTTCAACCAGAATGCCCTGACCGCCGCCCATCGTCGCCTGCCCTTCGGCACGCAGGTGAAGGTCACCAATCTCGACAACAACAAAAGCGTCGTTGTCCGCATCAATGATCGCGGCCCGCATACCCGTGGGCGCCTGATCGACCTTTCACGCAAGGCCGCCGAACAGATCGGTATGATCGGCAGCGGCACCGCGCGCGTTCGCGTGCAAGCCCTCAGCAACTGACCGACGGAGCCCAGGCCATTTCCGCATTAACCACCCTCTCGCCCTTTAGCCTGATCGAACTGATCAGCGGCCTGCTGCTGTTGATCTTCGGTGCCGAAGTATTGGTGCGCGCCGCCGTGCGCCTGGCGGCCAGCCTCAAGGTGCGTCCGCTGATCATCGGCCTGAGCATCGTCGCCTTCGGCAGCAGCGCGCCGCAGATGGCGATCAGCTTGCAAGCGACCCTGGCGGACAACACCGACATCGCCGTGGGCAGTGTGATCGGCAGCAGCATCTTCAACACCCTCGTGACCCTTGGCCTGGCAGCCCTGATCATTCCGCTGCGGGTCTCCCGGCAATTGGTACGCCTGGATATCCCGATGATGATCATCGCCAGCCTGCTGGTGTTTGTGCTAGCCGCCAATGAAGAACTCACGCCGATCGATGGCCTGTTACTGCTGGTGGCCCTGGTGGCCTACCTCGGCGTGCTGCTCTACCAGACCCGCCACTCCCGCCGCCCGCGCACCCGGGACACTGTGGTGCAGGCGCCGTGGCTGAGCAGCGTGCTGCTGATGCTCGGTGGGCTGTTGATCCTCGTACTGGCCGGGCACCTGCTGCTGGGCGCGGCGGTGGACGTGGCCTCTGACCTGGGCCTGTCGGAACGCATCATCGGCCTGACGCTGATTGGCGTCGGCACTTCCCTGCCCTGCCTGGCCACCTCGCTGATCGCCGCCCTGCGCGGCCAGCGGGAAATTGCCGTGGGCAACGTGATCGGCAGCAACCTGTTCAACCTGCTTGGGGTGCTGGGCTTTACCGCCCTCGTGGCGCCCTCGCCGTTGTCGGTGTCGCCCAATGCCCTGGATTTCGACCTGCCGGTAATGCTCGGCGTGGTAGCCCTGTGCCTGCCGGTGTTTTATTCGGGCTACCGCGTCACCCGGGCCGAAGGCCTGGTGTTCCTGGGCCTGTACCTGGTGTACGGGCTGCACGTGGTGTCGTTCACCTTCGGCATGCCGCTGGCCAACAAGCTTGAACAACTGATGCTGTATTACGTCCTGCCAGCGCTGGTGGCTTTCCTGTTGTTCACCTCGCTGCAAGCCTGGCGCCGCCAACACAAGAGGGAATCGCAATGACCGAACAGAAAAAGCCCGGCGTTGAAATGCGCCGCCAGGTGATGGGTGAAGTGTTTGTCGATCGGGCGCTGGGCAATGCCACGGAGTTCAGCCAGCCGCTGCAGGATTTCGTCAACGAGCATGCCTGGGGCAGCGTGTGGAATCGCGAAGGGTTGCCGCTGAAAACCCGCAGCCTGATCACCCTCGCCGCGTTGACCGCCCTCAAGTGCCCGCAGGAACTCAAGGGCCACGTGCGCGGCGCGCTGAACAACGGTTGCACCGTGGAGGAGATTCGCGAGGCGCTGCTGCATTGTGCGGTGTATGCCGGTGTGCCGGCGGCGATTGACGCCTTCCGCGCCGCGCAGGAAGTGATCGACAGCTACCAGAAAGACGCCTAGATCCAGCCACCCGCCTGCAACACGAAAATCCCGATATTCGTGGTCACCGCCGCCATCAGGGTGGTGATCACGATAATCGCGGCCGCCAGTTCATGATTGCCCTCCGCCGCCCGCGCCATGACAAAACTGGCCGCCGCCGTGGGCGCGCCGAAGTACAGGAACAGAATCCCCAACTCCGGCCCGCGAAACCCCAGCAGCCACGCCCCCAGGGTCGCGATCACCGGCAGCCAGACCATCTTCATCAGGCTGGCACTCAGGGCCATGTCGCCGCTTTTACGCAGCGCCGCCAACGACAACGTGCCACCGATACAGATCAACGCCAATGGCAACGTCATGTCCGCCAGGTACTGCCCGGAGGATTCCAGCCAGCCAGGCAAGCCAATCTGGAAGTACGCGAAGGGCGCCGCCGCGATCACGCTGATGATCAACGGGTTGGCCAGCACGCTTTTGAAAATGCTCCACGGGTCGGACTTGATCACCGGGCTGTACACCGCCAGCACAATGGTCGACAGGGTGTTGTAGAACAGGATCACCAGCGCCGCGAGCACCGCGCCAAGGGAAATCCCGTAGTCGCCGTACATACTGGCGGCCAGGGCCAGGCCGATCACACCGTTGTTACCGCGAAACGCGCCTTGGGCGTAGATGCCGCGATCTTCCCGCGGGCATCGAAAGATCGCCCAGCCCCAGGCCAGGGCGAAGCTTACCAGCGTGGCGACGGCGAAGTAGATCAGCAGGCCGGGCTTGAGGGCTGAATGCAGGTCGGCATGGAGAATCCCGAGGAACAGCAACGCCGGCATGGTGACGTTGAACACCAGGGCCGAAGCGATGTGGATAAAGTTGTCGTTGATCCAGTTGATGCGCTTGAGCAGGACGCCCAGGAACAGCATGGCAAACACCGGCGCGGTGATGTTCAGGGTTTGTAGGAAGATAGCCAGCATGCCGGGGAGAACCTTGGGTGGGCGTCGGTAGGTGGCTAATGATAAGCCAGCATGGCCAGCTTCGTCTGGACTACCGCTTTCGCGAGCAAGCCCGCTCCCACATTTGACCGAGTTCTACCTTTGGAATGCAGTCAAATGTGGGAGCGGGCTTGCTCGCGAAGCAGGCGACTCGGTCTTAAGTAATCGGCGCGGGATTGAACAACGTAATGTCGTTATGCAGCTTGTGCTGCTCCGCCCATGTCTGCTTCTTGCCGCTGGCCACATCCAGATAGAAGTGGAACAACTCCCAACCCAGCTCCTCAATCGTCGCCCGGCCGGTGGCGATCCGCCCGGCGTCGATATCAATCAGGTCAGGCCAACGCTGCGCCAGCTCCGTCCGGGTAGAGACCTTCACCACCGGCGCCATCGCCAGCCCATAGGGCGTGCCACGCCCGGTGGTGAACACATGCAAATTCATCCCCGCCGCCAACTGCAACGTGCCGCACACAAAATCACTCGCCGGCGTGGCGCAAAAGATCAGGCCCTTGCGATTGAACCGCTCGCCCGGGCCAAGCACGCCATTGATCGCACTGCTGCCCGACTTGACGATCGACCCCAACGACTTCTCGACAATATTCGACAACCCACCCTTCTTGTTCCCGGGCGTAGTGTTGGCGCTGCGATCCGCCTCGCCCTTGGCCAGGTAGCGGTCGTACCAGTCCATTTCCCGCACCAGTTCCCGGGCCACGTCCTGGTTCTCGGCACGGGAAGTCAGCAGGTAGATCGCATCGCGGACTTCGGTCACTTCGGAAAACATCACCGTCGCGCCCGCCCGCAGCAGCAAATCCGAGGCATAACCCAGCGCCGGGTTCGCGGTAATCCCCGAGAACGCATCACTGCCGCCACACTGCATGCCGAGGATCAACTCCGACGCCGGTACGGTTTCCCGCCGGCGCAGGTCGAGTTTCTTCAGGCGGGTTTCGGCCAGTTCCATGATCTGTTCGATCATTTCGGTAAAGCCGTGGCTGGAGTCCTGCAACCGATACAGCCATGGCTCGCTCAGGTCTACCGAGCTGTCGTTTTCATGCATCACCTGCCCGGCCTGCAACTTTTCGCAACCCAGGCTGATCACCAGGGCTTCACCGCCCAGGTTCGGATTGCGCGCCAGGTTACGCACGGTGCGGATCGGGATGTAGGCGTCGGTGGCCGTGATCGCCACGCCGCAGCCGTAGCTGTGGGTCAGCGCCACCACGTCATCGACGTTCGGGTACTTGGGCAGCAACTCGTCCTTGATGCGCTTCACCGCATGGTCCAGCACGCCCGTGACGCACTGCACCGTGGTGGTAATCCCGAGGATATTGCGTGTGCCCACGGTGCCGTCGGCATTGCGATAACCCTCGAAGGTAAAACCCTCCAGGGGCGCCTGGGCGTCGGGCACTTCGGTGGACAGCGGCAAGCTGTCCAGCGGCGGCGCCGTGGGCATGCGCAGTTGATCTTCCTGCACCCAACTGCCTCGCGGAATCGGGCGCAACGCATAACCGATGGTCTGGCCGTAGCGAATGATGCGGCCGCCTTCGGGGATGTCTTCCAGCGTCACCTTGTGGCTTTGGGGAATGAAATCCACCGTCACCAGGCCGTCGGGAAACTCGGTCCCCGCCGGTACGCCCTGGTCGTTGACCACAATCACCACGTTATCCAGCGCGTGCAAACGGATGGAGCGTGGCGAATCGGCATGTTCAATCAACTGCATGACGCGGGCCCCTTCAGGAATGCGCTTGGGAAAGTTTAGTCATCTCGGGGCCTTTGGCCGGCGGCTCCTTGAGCACTACACGCTTGATCGGGCCAACGATCACTACGTAACTGAACACAGCGACCAGCGCGTTGGCGCCAACGAACACCAGGGCCCACTTGAACGAGCCGGTGGTGCTGATGATGTAGCCGATCACAATCGGGGTGGTGATCGACGCGATGTTGCCGAACATGTTGAACAGACCACCGCTCAAACCGGCGATTTGCTTTGGCGAGGTGTCGGAGACTACCGCCCAACCCAGTGCGCCAACGCCTTTACCGAAGAAGGCCAGGGCCATGAAGCCCACCACCATCCATTCGATGTCTACGTAGTTGCAGGCCACGATACTGCAGGAAATCAGCAATCCACCAATGATCGGCGCCTTGCGGGCGAACGTCAGCGAATGGCCTTTGCGCAGCAGATAGTCGGAAATGATCCCGCCCAACACGCCACCGATAAAACCACAGACCGCAGGCAGGGAAGCAATAAAGCCGGCCTTGAGGATCGTCATGCCGCGCTCCTGGACCAGGTACACCGGGAACCAGGTCAGGAAGAAGTAGGTGATGCCGTTGATGCAGTACTGGCCCAGATACACGCCGAGCATCATGCGATTGGTCAGCAATTGACGAATGTAATCCCACTTCGGCCCGTCGACTTTCTTGCCTTTGCCCTTGTCCTGATCCATATCGACCATGCCGCCGTTCTGGGCGATGTGCTGCAGTTCGGCGTCGTTGATCATCGGGTGTTGGCGCGGGCTGTGGATAAGTTTCAGCCAGATCAACGAGAACAGAATGCCGATGCCGCCCATCACGATAAACACGTGCTGCCAGCCGAAGGTGTAGACGATCCAACCCATCAACGGCGCGAACAACACAGTCGCGAAGTACTGCGCCGAGTTGAAGATCGCCGAGGCCGTACCCCGCTCAGCCGTAGGAAACCACGCCGCCACGATGCGCGCATTTCCGGGGAAGGATGGCGCTTCAGCCAGGCCCACCAGGAAGCGCAACATGAACAGCGCAACGATGGCCGTGGAAACACCGAACTCACCGACATAGCCTTGCAGCACGGTGAACAGTGACCAGGTGAAGATACTCAGGGCGTAGACTTTTTTCGAACCGAAGCGGTCCAGCAGCCAGCCGCCGGGAATTTGCCCGGCCACGTAGGCCCAACCGAATGCGGAGAAGATATAGCCAAGGGTGACCGCGTCGATGCCGAGGTCTTTTTGCAGGCTGGAGCCGGCAATGGCGATGGTGGCCCGGTCGGCGTAGTTGATCGTGGTCACCAGGAACAGCATGAGCAGGATCAAATAACGGACATGGGTCGGCTTGGTCGCTTGCATGAAGATGTACTCCCACTAATTATTTTTTTTGCGGGTAATCAAATTGTAAGCCTGTGGCGGGCACGGACCCGCCACAGGGTGCAGCCGTTACGAACCGATGTAGCTGGTTTTCACCACGGTGTAGAACTCTTGCGCATAGCGACCCTGCTCACGCGAACCGTAGGATGAACCCTTACGGCCGCCGAATGGAACGTGGTAATCCACACCGGCAGTCGGCAGATTGACCATCACCATCCCGGCCTGGGAATGACGCTTGAAGTGGTTGGCGTATTTCAGCGAGGTGGTGGCGATACCGGCCGAGAGGCCGAACTCGGTGTCGTTGGCCATCGCCAGCGCCGCCTCGTAATCCGCCACGCGCACCACGTTGGCCACCGGCCCGAAGATCTCTTCACGGCTGATGCGCATCGCGGCTTCGCTGTCGGCAAACAGCGTCGGCGCGAGGAAGTAGCCTTCGGTGTCGCAGGTCACCAGCTCACCGCCGCTGACCAGCCGGGCGCCTTCGCTCTGGCCGATGTCGATGTACTTCAAGTCCTGGTCCAACTGGGCCTGGGAAACCACCGGGCCGATGTCGGTGCCGGTTTTCAGGGCGTGGCCGACCTTGATCGACTTCATCCGCTCGGCCATGGCCGCGACGAACTGGTCGTGAATCCCGGCGGTGACGATAAAGCGGCTGGACGCGGTGCAACGCTGGCCGGTGGAGTAGAACGCGCTCTGCACCGACAGCTCGACGGCTTGCTTGAGGTCGGCGTCGTCGAGAATGATCTGCGGGTTCTTGCCGCCCATTTCCAACTGCACCTTGGCCTGGCGCGACACGCAGCTGACGGCGATCTGACGACCCACGCCCACCGAGCCGGTGAAGCTGATGCCGTCGACTTTCGGGCTGTTGACCATGGCATCGCCGACCACACGGCCGCTGCCCATCACCAGGTTGAACACACCGGCAGGGAAGCCGGCGCGGGAGATGATTTCGGCCAGGGCCCAGGCGCAGCCCGGCACCAGCTCAGCCGGCTTGAGCACCACGCAGTTGCCATAGGCCAGGGCCGGGGCGATCTTCCAGGCCGGGATGGCAATCGGGAAGTTCCACGGCGTGATCAGGCCAACCACGCCCAACGCCTCACGGGTCACTTCAACGTTGACGCCCGGACGCACCGACGGCAGGTAGTCGCCGGACAGGCGCAGGCATTCACCGGCGAAGAATTTGAAGATGTTACCGGCGCGGGTCACTTCGCCGATGGCTTCCGGCAGGGTCTTGCCCTCTTCCCGGGCCAGCAGGGTGCCGAGTTCTTCGCGACGGGCGAGGATTTCGGTGCCGACTTTATCCAGCGAATCATGACGCGCCTGGATCCCGGAAGTGGACCACGCCGGAAAAGCAGCGCGCGCAGCGTCGATGGCCGCGTGGACCTGGGCGAGGTCAGCCTTGGCGTATTCGCCAATGACATCAGACAACTCCGACGGATTGATGTTGGCCGAGTAGTCGGCACCGGCAACCCACTGGCCACCGATGTAGTTTTCAAAACGCTTGGCTTGGGACACGAATTCTCTCCTGACGCAAAAAGCCGCTGATTACTCAGCGGCCTTGGTGATGGGTTATTGCGCGCCTTGCTTGTCGATCAACGCGGCCAGGGCTTCGTATTCTTCCGGCAGCAGATCGGTCAGCGGCGTACGCACGGGGCCTGCGTCGTAACCGACGATTTTCGCCCCGGCCTTGACGATGCTCACCGCGTAACCGGCCTTGCGGTTACGGATGTCGAGGTACGGCAGGAAGAAGTCGTCGATGATCTTGCCGACGGTGGCGTGATCTTCCCGGGCAATGGCGTGGTAGAAATCCATCGCGGTTTTTGGAATGAAGTTGAACACCGCCGAGGAGTACACCGGCACGCCCAGGGCCTTGTAGGCAGCGGCGTAAACCTCTGCAGTCGGCAAGCCGCCCAGGTAGCTGAAACGGTCACCGAGGCGACGACGGATCGACACCATCAATTCAATGTCACCCAGGCCGTCCTTGTAACCGATCAGGTTCGGGCAGCGCTCGGCCAGGCGTTCCAGCAGCGGCGCGGTCAGGCGGCAGACGTTGCGGTTGTAGACCACTACACCGATCTTGACCGACTTGCACACCGCTTCAACGTGGGCGGCAACCCCGTCCTGGCTGGCTTCGGTCAGGTAGTGCGGCAGCAGCAACAGGCCTTTGGCGCCCAGACGCTCGGCTTCCTGGGCGTACTCGATAGCCTGGCGGGTGGCACCGCCGACGCCGGCAAGAATCGGCACGCTGGTGGCGCAGGTATCAACGGCGGTTTTCACTACTTGCGAATATTCGCTGGCCGCCAGGGAGAAAAACTCACCGGTGCCGCCAGCGGCGAACAAGGCGGTAGCGCCGTAAGGGGCCAGCCATTCCAGACGCTTGATGTAGCCCGCCTGGTGGAAATCACCCTGGGCATTGAAATCGGTCACCGGGAAAGACAGCAGACCGTGAGAGAGGATGGACTTCAGTTCTTGTGGATTCATTATTCGAACACCCTGGGCGAAGACTTTCTGTTGTGAGATTACGGATGGTTATCTTGATGTCGTACGTCATCGTACAACTATAAAAATATTCGTCAACTGCAATTCATCGCCGCCCTTCTCGATTGCTGCTTTCTTGACGTAGGAAGTTTTTCCTCTATGCTCGGGATAACTGTATATACGTACAGTTATTACGGAAGATTCCTACGACGTAGCAAGGAGCTAACATGTCAGATCTTGAACTCGCCACACCTGTGAAAACCCCACCAACCCTGCGTTTTGAAGGCGGCGAACACACCGCCATCGGCGACGACACCCTGTTGCGTTTCGTCAAGGACGCCCCGCCGATTCCCGCGCGGCAGGTCGAATTGCACCTGCCCAATGGCCTGGCCCTGAGCTACGGCCAGATCATCGCCCTGGGCGGTGATTTCTATGGCATCCCCGGGCGCCCCATCAACGAAGGCACATCGCCCGCTGATCGTGTGCAGCGCTTTACCGATGCATTCAACTCGCTGGCGGTATTGCCAGCATCACGGGAAGAAGCGGGCAAGATCCTGGCGGTGATGCAAAAGGAGATCAATGCGGTCAACCAGGCGATCAAGGACGGCAAGCAACCCCATGAAGCCTATGACGCGCTGGGTGACACCTTGTCCGAGGAATGGAACCACATCACCGGCGGCGGCAGTGCCGTCTCGGCGCTGATTCCACTGGGTCGCTACCTCAAACTGGCGGCAGACAATGCCGACCACTTTGGCGAATGGGCTTTGGCGGCCTATCTGGCGGGGCATACGGCAGCCTTGCAACAAGCCGTCGTGGCGTATCAGACCGGCACCGACCAGGCGCTGGAACTGGCCTATGCCATGAACAGCTTTGCTGATCACTTTTTGACCGATCTATTTTCCGCCGGGCACCTGCGGGTACCGCGCAAGCAACTGGCGGCGGTGGTGACACCGGGTGAACTGGGCTCGCTGATCAGCCGCTTCATGCACGATGAAGACAGCAAGTTCGGGCTCAATGTGCGCAACGCCCTGGGCGAGCAGTGGCATGCCTACGGTGATAAACGCTATTTCGACAGCAACGATGCGGCCAACCGCGCCATGGTCAAACGCGCCGTGCAGGCCTCGGCCGATGAGATCTTCGAAACGTTTATCAGCGGCATGGCGCCCTCCCCGGCCAACTTCAAGGCACCGCTGTATGTGCCGGACCTGAACGCCGCGCAGAACCCGGCGAACAACTTCTCACCGCTGTTCAAGGCTGAAGGCGACAAGGTGCTGCGACGCAAGGACGTCAACAACCTGAACGACAAGCAGTGGACCAATGACTGGTGGGGTTGGAGCACGTATCTGCTGCTCAAGGACTACAAGCCGAATCAGCCGGCCTGAAAGACGTGAGTTAAGCCTCGCGCACTAACCTGTGGCGAGGGAGCTTGCTCCCGTTGGGCTGCGAAGCAGCCCCGGCAAGAACACGGGGTTCTTTCAGACAGAACTCGGGGCAATGGATTTGGGGCCGCTGCGCGGCCCAACGGGAGCAAGCTCCCTCGCCACAATGAGCTTTCAAGCCACACGCTTACGTCCAGCCTGGAATCAACCGCGCTGCGCTTCCGCCTCTTCATGGGCATGGCGCAGCCGCTCACGGCTGTTGGTCAGGTGCAACCGCATGGCCGCCCGCGCCGCATCCGAATCCTGGCGCGCGATCGCCTCATAGATCTCTTCGTGTTCGCGGCTCAGGCGGCTCATGTAGTGCTGCTGGTCATCATGGGCCAGGCGTGCCGAGTTCAGCCGCGTGCGCGGAATGATGCTGGTGCCCAGGTGGGTCATGATGTCGGTGAAGTAGCGGTTGCCGGTGGACAGGGCAATCTGCAGGTGGAACTGGAAGTCCGACGCCACCGCATCACCGGCGTGGGCCGCGCTTTCGTTCAGCGCATCGAGGGCAGCACGCATGCCGGCCAATTGCTCGTCGCTACGGCGCTGGGCAGCAAGCCCGGCAGACTCCACTTCCAGGCTGATCCGCAGTTCAAGGATGGCCAGCACATCACGCAGGGTGACGACAGTGGCCGGATCAATCCGGAAACCGCTGGGGCTTGGCGTATCCAGCACAAAGGTACCGATGCCATGGCGGGTTTCTACCTGCCCGGCGGCCTGCAATCGCGAGATGGCTTCACGCACCACGGTGCGGCTGACCCCGTGGGCGTCCATGATCGCCGACTCGGTGGGCAGTTTGTCGCCACGTTTGAGTTGGCCGTCGCGGATCTGCTCGGACAACACCGTGACCAATTCCTGGGCAAGGCTGCGGCGCTTGCGGGGAAGACGAGGGGCGGCGCTGGAGTTTTCCATGATGAATCATCTATCTCGGCGATCTGAAGCACGCATGATAGCCCATGGCGGTTGTACGATCACCGTCCTGTCATGACTTTCATCTATAACCGCCGGGGTTTTCGCCAGGCAAAAAAATGCCCCGGCATCGCCGAGGCATTTTCAACGCTGGCCCGAGGGCCCGCGCCTTGTTACTTCACCACTTTCAGACTCGGCCGACCGCTTGGACGCGGTGGCTCGGAATCCGGCGGCGGCACATCATCTTCGCCTCCGAGCTCGATCGCTTCGTCATCCTCAAGGGAAGACTCCAGATCAAACACCATGCCCTGGCCATTTTCCCGGGCGTAGATCCCGAGGATGGCACCGATGGGCACGAACAGCGTATGCGGCACACCGCCGAAACGCCCTTCAAAGCTGACCGCTTCATTGTCCATGTGCAGGTGTCGCACGGCACTGGGTGAAACGTTCAGGACGATTTGTCCGTCACTGGCAAAACCTTGCGGTACCTGAACCGCGGGAAACTCGGAATTGACCAGCATGTGCGGGGTGCAATCGTTGTCCACTATCCACTCATAGAGCGCGCGGACCAGGTAAGGTCGACTGGAGTTCATCAACGGCTCCTTAAGCCTTAGCGCATATCGCGTTCGACACCAGACAGACTCGCCTGGAAAGCCTCACGCGCAAACTGGCGCTCCATGTAGTCAAGCAGCGGCTTGGCAGGCCGCGGCAGTTCTATGCCCAAAATCGGCAAGCGCCAGAGTATGGGTAATAGGCAGCAATCCACCAGACTTTGTTCCTCGCTGAGGAAAAAAGGTTTGTCGGCAAACAACGGCGAAACACCGGTCAGGCTCTCGCGCAATTCCTTGCGCGCCTGAACCCGGGCCGCTTCCTTGCTGCGTGAATCCAGAATCAGGTCCACCAGGCCACACCAGTCACGCTGGATCCGATGGATCAGCAGGCGGCTGTTGGCACGCGCCACCGGATACACCGGCAGCAACGGTGGATGGGGATAACGCTCATCCAGGTATTCCATCACCACGGTTGACTCCCACAACGCCAGGTCACGATCGACCAGGGTGGGCAAGCTGCCGTAAGGGTTCACTTCGATCAGTTTCGGCGGGTGACGTCCCACCTCCACACTGATGATCTCTGCGCTGACACCCTTCTCTGCGAGCACGATGCGTACTCGGTGGGAATAGTGGTCGGCGGGGTCGGAGTAACAGGCCAACCGATTGGTCACGCCCATGGCGGTCCTCCTCGCTTGTTGAAATTATCGGAAGCTCAAAAACGAGCGCGCCCAGTGAGCATCTCCGTGATGCCTGGATAAACCAGACTTACCTTCAGAGATGCCGCTGGGCGCGCAAGATTAACAGCAATTACTTACGGTTGGATCAATGCACATCCTTCCAGTATTCGCGTTTCAGCAGATAGGCGAACACGAAGAAGAAGGCCAGGTACAGCAACACATAGGTACCAATGCGCTGATGCTGCAGCTTCACTGGGTTGGCCGAGTAGGCCAGGAAGGTCACCAGATTCTTGACCTTCTCGTCGAACTGCTCTTCGTTCAGCGTGCCGGTCTTCGGCACTATGGTCAGCTGATCGCACGCTTCATGAGTCAAAGGCGTACCGGTGAGCGGATCATACTGCTTCTTGCCGTCTTCGACGATTTGTACTTGCTTGCATCCTACCACTTGGCGACCTTGCAGGCCGACCAGAACGTTAGGCATACCGACGTTCGGGAACACTTTGTTGTTCACGCCGTAGGGACGCGTCGGGTCTTCATAGAAGGATTTCAGGTAGCCATAGAGCCAATCGGTGCCACGCACACGGGCCACCAGGGTCAGGTCGGGCGGTGCAGCCCCGAACCAGGTCTTGGCGTCGGCCGGTTGCATGCCGATGGTCATGTGGTCGCCGATCTTCGCCCCGGTGAACACCGAGTGGCTCAGCATCACGTCATGGGGAATGCCCAGGTCGTCGGCCACTCGCTCGTAACGCTGGAACTTGGCGCTGTGGCAGCCCATGCAGTAGTTGGTGAACGTACGCAGCCCGTCCTGCATTGCGGCTTTGTCCGACACGTCGATGTCGACTTTTTCCAGCTCTGGGCCGTGTTCAGCGGCGAAAGACAGCAGCGGCAGGGCCGCAAGAATGAATGCAACGAATAATTTTTTCATCAGCCAGTCACCCTTTCCGGTACCGGTTTGGTCTTCTCGAGCCGGGTATAGAGCGGCATCAGAATGAAGTAGGCGAAGTACAGGAAGGTGCAGACCTGCGACAGCAACGTACGCTCCGGGGTCGGCGCCAATACGCCCAGCACACCCAGGATCACGAACGCAATGCAGAACACCCACAGCCAGATCTTGCTCAGCCAGCCCTTGTAGCGCATGGACTTGACCGGGCTACGGTCGAGCCACGGCAGCACGAACAGCACCGCAATCGCTGCGCCCATGGCGATAACGCCCATGAGTTTGTCGGGAATCGCCCGCAAGATCGCGTAGAACGGAGTGAAGTACCAGACCGGGGCAATGTGTTCCGGGGTCTTGAAGGCGTTCGCCTGTTCGAAGTTCGGTTTCTCGAGGAAATAACCGCCCATCTCCGGGAAAAAGAACACGATCGAGCAGAAGATGAACAGGAACACCACCACACCGACGATATCTTTCACGGTGTAGTACGGGTGGAACGGAATGCCGTCCAGTGGTACGCCGTTTTCGTCCTTGTGCTTCTTGATATCCACGCCGTCGGGGTTGTTCGAACCCACTTCGTGCAACGCCAGGATGTGCAGCACTACCAGGCCCAGGATCACGATCGGCAAGGCCACCACGTGCAAGGCGAAGAAGCGGTTCAGGGTGATCCCGGAGATCAGGTAGTCACCGCGAATCCACTGGGTCAGGTCGTTGCCGATGACCGGGATCGCACCGAACAGCGAGATGATCACCTGGGCGCCCCAATAGGACATCTGGCCCCACGGCAGCAGGTAGCCCATGAAGGCCTCGGCCATCAGCGCCAGGTAGATCAGCATGCCGAACACCCACACCAGCTCGCGAGGCTTCTGGTACGAGCCGTAGAGCAGGCCACGGAACATGTGCATGTAGACGACGATGAAGAACGCCGAGGCGCCGGTGGAGTGCAGCAGACGCAGGATCGAGCCGTACTCGACGTCGCGCATGATGTATTCGACGGAGGCGAAGGCTTCTTCGGCCGACGGGGTGTAGCTCATCGTCAGCCAGACACCGGTAACGATCTGATTGACCAGTACCAGAAGTGCCAGGGAGCCAAAGAAATAGAAGAAGTTGAAGTTCTTCGGTGCGTAGTACTTGCTGAGGTGGTCTTCCCACATCTTGGTCGCGGGGAAGCGCGCATCCACCCAATCCATGAACTTGCTCATCAGGCTTTCTCCCCCTCGTCGACGCCAATGACAATGACACTGTCAGTCTCGTAGTGATGTGGCGGAACTGGCAGGTTCAGTGGTGCAGGTTGTGACTTGTAGACGCGGCCAGCGAGGTCGTAGTGAGAACCGTGGCACGGGCAGAAATAGCCCCCGACCCAGTCCTTGCCCAGGTCCGCGGGCGCCACTTCCGGGCGGAAGGTGGGAGAGCAACCCAAGTGGGTGCAGATACCGATCAGCAGCAGAATTTCCGGCTTGATCGAGCGAATTTCCTTATCGACGTAAGCGGGTTGGTCGGAATTCTTCGAGTCGGGGTCGGACAGCTGGCCCTCGATCTTCTTCAGATTTCCCAGGATTTCCTCGGTACGACGAACGATGAACACTGGCTGACCGCGCCATTCAGCAATCATTTGCTGGCCTGGATCGATCTTGCTGACATTCACCTTCACCGGTGCACCTGCGGCTTTCGCCTTGGCACTGGGAAACCATGACCCCACGAACGGGACCGCAGCCCCCACCGCTCCTGCAGCACCCACCACGGATGTGGCTGCTACCAAGAAGCGACGCCGGCCTGCATTCACGCCGTCATTGCTCATTCAGTCCTCTCCCATCAGCTTTGTGGCCTGTTAAATCAGGCGTCTACTAAGTGTTAAATCTGAACTTATAAAAATTTTGCCGAATGGTAATGAAAAGCCCCACGTCTGACAAGGTAATTACCCCCGGCACTGGCTCCAAGCCTTTGAGTATAGGGGCTCTACGGATGTGGCAAGTTGTCACACAGATTTTTTTACATAAATAGCAGGCAATAAAAAACGCCCAGCTCCGTGAGGAGGCTGGGCGTTTTCTGGAACGTAAAAGCGAATTAACGCTTCGAGTACTGCGGACGCTTACGCGCTTTACGCAGACCAACTTTCTTACGTTCAACTTCACGAGCATCGCGAGTCACGAAGCCAGCTTTGCGCAGAGCGCCACGCAGGGTTTCGTCGTACTGCATCAGAGCGCGAGTGATACCGTGGCGGATTGCGCCAGCTTGACCACTTACACCGCCACCGATAACGGTGACGTAGATGTCGAACTTTTCAACGGTCTCGGTCAATTCCAGCGGCTGACGAACTACCATGCGGGCAGTTTCGCGACCGAAGAAATTTTCCAAAGTGCGGTTGTTGATCGAGATGTTACCAGTACCCGGACGCAGGAAAACGCGAGCGGTAGCGGTTTTGCGACGGCCAGTGCCGTAATTTTGAGTCGCCGACATAATGAACTATTCCGTTAAAACTTCAGTTCTTGGGGCTGCTGAGCAGCATGAGGGTGAGCAGCGCCCGCATAGACTTTCAGCTTGCGATACATGTCGCGACCCAGTGGGCCCTTCGGCAGCATACCTTTGACCGCGATTTCAATCGGGGCTTCAGGCTTTTTGGAGATCAGGCCTTCGAAGTTCGAAGACTTGATACCGCCTGGGAAACCGGAGTGACGGTAGTACATTTTGTCTTGCGCTTTGTTGCCGGTAACACGTACCTGCTCGGCGTTGATGATGACAATGTAGTCACCGGTATCAACGTGAGGGGTGTACTCAGGCTTGTGCTTGCCACGCAGACGGCTGGCGACTTCAGTGGCCAGACGACCCAGGGTCTGACCAGCGGCGTCGACGACAAACCAGTCGCGCTGAACTGTTTCTGGTTTTGCAGTAAAAGTTGTCATTCTTTAATAGCCTCAGGGGCCGCCCTGTAAATTAGACGGCGGATCTTACTGAATAGTGCGTACTTTGACAAGTCAAAGGCAGCCGGATACAGACGCTATCGGGGGCTCGGGTCGGCGCGTCCGTTCAACGGCAAGATTCTTCGGCAGGCGGCGCATCACTTCCACTGCAGAAAGAGGTGGGCAATTATGCAGATTGCCAAAAAAATTTCAACCTGCTTTTATGATTGTTTTCCCCGAAGGAGTACCCGATGGACTATCGACAGCTGGGCCGAACCGATCTGAACGTGAGCGCGATAGCCTTGGGCACCATGACCTGGGGCGAGCAGAACAGCGAGGCAGAGGCCTTCGCACAGATCGAACGGGCCAAGGCCGCGGGGATCAACTTCCTCGACACCGCGGAAATGTACCCGGTGCCGCCCAAGGCCGACACCTACGCCACCACCGAGCGCTACATCGGTAATTACTTCAAAAGCCGCGGCGACCGTGCCGACTGGATCCTCGCCAGCAAGATCGCCGGCCCCGGCAACACCATCGACTACATCCGCGATGGCAGCCTCAAGCACAACCGCAAGCACATCGCCGAAGCCCTGGACGCGAGCCTCAAGCGCCTGCAAACCGACTGGATCGACCTCTACCAGCTGCACTGGCCGGAACGCAGCACCAACTTTTTCGGCCAACTGGGCTACAAGCACAAGGCCGACGAAGACCTGACGCCGCTGGAGGAAACCCTCGAAGCCCTGGATGAGCAGGTCAAGGCCGGCAAGATCCGCCACATCGGCCTGTCCAACGAAACCCCGTGGGGCACCATGAAGTTCCTGGCCCTGGCCGAAGCCCGTGGCTGGACCCGCGCGGTGTCGATCCAGAACCCCTACAACCTGCTCAACCGCAGCTTTGAAGTGGGCCTGGCGGAGATCGCCATCCGTGAACAGTGCGGTTTGCTGGCGTATTCACCGCTGGCGTTCGGCATGCTCAGCGGCAAGTACGAAGGTGGCGCACGCCCGGCCAAGGGTCGCCTGAGCCTCTATAGCCGCTTCAGCCGCTACTTCAATGCGCAATCGGAGGCTGCATGCAGCGGTTACGTGGCACTGGCCCGTGAGCACGGCCTGGACCCGGCGCAGATGGCATTGGCGTTTGTGACCCAACAACCGTTCGTGACCAGCAACATCATTGGCGCCACGACCCTGGACCAGCTGGACAGCAACATCGCCAGCGCCGACCTGAAACTGTCGGATGAGGTGCTGGCAGGGATTGAGGCGATTCAGAAGGACCATCCGAATCCTGCGCCTTGATTGATCTCTAGACCGCCTTCGCGAGCAAGCCCGCTCCCACATTCGACCGAGTTCCACCTTTGGAATGCAGTCGAATGTGGGAGCGGGCTTGCTCGCGAAGCGGCCCTCAAAAACACCAAGCATTCAAAGCGCCCGCGCAATAATCTCCTTCATGATCTCATTCGTCCCCGCATAAATCCGCTGCACCCGCGCATCTGCCCACGCCCGCGCAATCGGGTATTCCCACATAAACCCATACCCGCCGTGCAGTTGCACACACTCATCCAGCACCTTGCACTGCAGGTCTGTGGCCCAGTATTTGGCCATCGCGGCCGTGGGCACATCGAGCTTGCCTTCCAGGTGCAACTCCATGCACTTGTCGACAAACACCCGGCCGATCTGGGTTTCAGTGGCAATCTCCGCCAGCTTGAATCGGGTGTTCTGGAAGTCGATGATCGCCTTGCCGAACGCCTTGCGGTCGCGGGTGTATTCCAGCGTCCATTGCAGCGCCGCCTCGGCTGACGACAACGCGCCAATCGCCACCGTCAAACGCTCCTGCGGCAACTCCTGCATCAGGTAGGCAAAGCCCATCCCCGCCTGGCCCAGCAGATTCTCCTTGGGCACCCGCACATCCTGGAAGAACAGCTCCGATGTATCCTGGGCCTTCATCCCGACCTTCTCCAGGCGCTTGCCCTTGTCGAAGCCCGGCGTGTTGGCCTCCACCAGAAACAGACTGGTGCCCTTGGCGCCGGCCTTGGGATCGGTCTTGGCCACGACGATCACCAGATCAGCCAGGAAGCCATTGGTGATGAACGTCTTGGAGCCGTTGATCACGTATTCATCGCCATCCAGCACCGCCGTGGTCTTGACCCCTTGCAGGTCGGACCCGGCCCCCGGCTCGGTCATGGCAATCGCCGTGACCATTTCCCCGGAGATCAGCTTGGGCAGGTACTTGTGCTTCAGCGCCTCACTGCCGTAATGCAGGATGTAGGGCGCAACAATGTCCGAATGCAGGGAGAAACCAATCCCGGTCAATCCCAGGCGACTGATCTCCTCGATCACCACCGCGCTGTAGAGAAAGTCCGCCCCGAGGCCGCCGTACTCTTCCGGCAAATGCGAGCAGAGCATCCCCGCCTCCCCCGCCTTGTTCCACAGGTTGCGGTCGATGTAGCCCTGCTTTTCCCATTGCCCGTGGAACGGCGCCGCGTCTTTTTCGAGGAAGGTGCGCACGCTCTGGCGGAAGAGTTCGTGCTCCGAGCTGAACAAGGTTCTGGGAATCATGGGTCACCTGTGTGAATTGTCGGACAAGACCGGGATCACAGAGCCTAAGCCGCGAAGGCGTCACAGGACACTGGACACATGCGACAAAAAATAAGACGATCCAGCCGTCTGGTGACCACTTTCCCCTATAAGAATAAATGAAATTATGTCTAACCAAATCTCCACGCCCTTGCGGCGCGTCAGCATTTTGGCCATTGATCGGGTATTCGCTTCAACCCTCATGCAAGCCAAGGATTTCTTCCACCTCGCGAGCCTGCGCTACGGCAAACAGCTGGGCCAGGGCCTCACTCCCGCCTTCGAAACCCGCCTGGTCAGCCCCGACGGGCAGTCGGTGCGCAGCTTCAGCGATGTGATCATGCCGGTGGACGGCGGCCTCGAAAACGCCGACATCATCGTGCTCCCGGCCTTCTGGGACGATTTCGACTCGTTGTGCCAACGCTACCCCCAAGTGCTGCCCTGGCTGCGCGAACAACACGCCCGTGGCGCGGTGCTGTGCGGCGAAGCCACCGGGGTGTTCTGGCTCGCCGAAGCCGGCCTGCTGGATGGCAAGGAAGCGACCACCTATTGGCGCTTCTTCAACGCTTTCACCGAACGCTTTCCCAAGGTGCAGCTGAACCAGGACAAGCACCTGACCGACGCCGACAACCTGTACTGCGCCGGCGGCACCACTTCAGCCTGCGACCTCTACATCTACCTGATCGAACGCTTCTGCGGCGCCAACATCGCCCAGGCCGTAGCCCGCGACATCCTCTACGAAGTGCAACGCAGCTACGCCCCCGGGCGCATCGGTTTTGGCGGGCAGAAGCTGCACCAGGACGTGATCATCCTGCAGATCCAGCATTGGCTCGAAGAGCACTTCGCCGACAAGTTCCGCTTCGAAGACGTGGCCCGGGAACACGGCATGAGCATCCGCAACTTCATGCGCCGCTTCCAGACCGCCACCGGTGACAAGCCGCTGCACTACCTGCAACGGTTGCGCATCGAGACAGCCAAGGGCCTGCTGTCCGGCAGCCGCAAAAGCATCAAGACCATCAGTTACGAGGTGGGCTACGACGACGCGAGCTTCTTTGCGAGGCTGTTCCGCCAGCATACCGAGCTGTCGCCCAACCAGTATCGCCAGCAGTTCCAGCAGGCCGCGTAACCAAAGGGTATACGCAGTAAAAATGTGGGAGCTGGCTTGCCTGCGATGGCGGCGTGCCAGGCACCAGCGGCATCAACCGACAGACCGCTATCGCGGGCAAGCCCGGCTCCCACAGTTGCTTTCTGTTGACCTGGAAATTTGCATAAAAAAAGGCCCGCATCGCTGCGGGCCTTTTTCATTTCAAGCACATCGCTTACGGCTTGTGCGCCCGCGACAGAAACTCGTGGGACTGCATTTCCAGCAAGCGGCTCAAGGTGCGCTGGAATTCGAAGTTCAAGCGGCCGCCGGTGTAGAGGTCCTTGAGCTCGACTTCCGCCGAGATGATCAGCTTGACGTTGCGGTCGTAGAATTCGTCGACCATGTTGATAAAGCGCCGCGCGATGTCGTCGGTGGTGACGCTCATCTGCTCGACACCGCTCAGGATCACCGCGTGGAAGATCTTGCCCAGTTCGATGTAGTCGTTCTGGCTGCGAGGGCCGTCGCACAGTTCGCGAAATTCGAACCAGGCCACGTCATCGCAGGTGCGCAGTGCGATGATTTCGCGGTTTTCGATGATCAGCTTGTCGTTTTCAATCGCCTGGGTGCATTCCGGCGTCAGCGCGCGGAAGCTCTTGCGCAGGCTTTCCTGGGCCACTTCGTTGAGCGGGTAGTGGAACAGTTCGGCTTGTTCAAGGTGACGCAGGCGGTAGTCGACGCCGCTGTCGACGTTGACGATGTCGGTGTTCTGCTTGATCAGGGCGATGGCCGGCAGGAAACGCGCGCGTTGCAGGCCGTCCTTGTACAGGCCGTCTGGCACGATGTTCGAGGTGGCGACCAGGGTCACGCCGTTCTTGAATAGCTCTTCCATCAGGGTGCCGAGGATCATCGCGTCGGTGATGTCGGACACGAAGAACTCATCGAAACAGATCACCCGGGCTTCTTCCGAGAAGCGCTTGGCGATGATGGTCAGCGGGTTCTTTTCGCCCGGCAGGGTCTTCATCTCTTCGTGCACGCGCTTCATGAAGCGGTGGAAGTGGGTGCGGACCTTTTCCTTGAACGGCAGCGCTTCGAAGAAGGTGTCCACCAGGTAAGTCTTGCCCCGGCCAACACCCCCCCAGAAATACAGGCCCTTGACCGGCGTGTGGTCTTTCTTGCCAAACAGCTTGCTGAACATGCCCGGCTTGTTCTGCGAGGCCTGGACCAGATCGTCGTACAGGCGCTGCAAATGGCGCACCGCAGTTTCCTGGGCAGCGTCATGGAAGAATTCAGGGCGTTTCAGATCAGCTTGATATCGTTCTAGGGGCGTCATAATTCGTTAGCAAGGCAACAAAAACGGGCCGCCACTGTAACGACGGCCCTGAAGAATGGCAATCACCCCTTGGTCGGGTCAATCCTCGATTGGGGTCAACGCAACGCGCAAGGCTTCGATCGCCGCATCCCGCGAGGCGCTGTCGGCGAACGCCGGGCTATCGGCGACGACTTCACCGTCCAGCCACACGCTGAAGCTCGAGGCTTCACTGCGGACATCCAGCGCCTGACCCGATTGCAGCTGCTTGGTTACGGCGCCTGCGGTTTTACCGTCGGCAAAGTTGCGCGACAGCAGCAGTTGCTCGCCTTCGGCCGCCAGCAAACGGAAGCGGAAGCTGCCGTCGTCTTCGCGGAAGCTGACAAAGCGTGCGGCTTTCGCAGCTTTCTTCTTGGTGGTGGCAGCCACGGCGACCGGATTGACGAACGAGCGCAGGCCCACCGCTTCACGCAGTTCGGCCAGGAACGGTGCAGCCACGGCGCGGGCTTTGCGGGCGCCGACCAGCAGCAGGTCTTCCATGTCCGACGGGCGCGACATCAGTTGGTGATAACGCTCGCGCGCTTCAACCAACTGGCCGTCCAGCAGTTGGAACAGACGGTTCTTCGCCTCGCCCCAGCCCAGGCCTTGCAGCAGTTCACCGCGGAACTCTTCTTCCTGGGTCTGGGTGGCAAATGCCTGGTACAGGGTGAACAGGTGCGAGTTGTCCGGATCCTTGGCTTCGCCCGGCGCGCGGGAGTCGGTGACGATCCGCGAGATCGCGTCCTTCATGTCCTTGGCGCTGGTGAACAACGGGATGGTGTTGTCGTAGCTCTTCGACATCTTGCGGCCATCCAGGCCCGGCAAGGTGGCGACGCTTTCTTCGATCAGCGCTTCGGGCATGGTGAAGAATTCTTTACCCTTGCCGAACAGGTGGTTGAAGCGCTGGCCGATGTCGCGAGCCATTTCCACGTGCTGGATCTGGTCACGACCGACCGGCACCTTGTGGGCGTTGAACATCAGGATGTCCGCAGCCATCAGCACCGGGTAGCTGTACAGGCCCATGGTGATCCCCGCATCCGGGTCTTCGCCGTTCTCCAGGTTCTTGTCCACCGAGGCCTTGTAGGCATGCGCACGGTTGAGCAAGCCCTTGGCCGCCACGCAGGTCAGCAGCCAGGTCAGCTCGGGGATTTCCGGGATGTCGGACTGGCGGTAGAAGGTTACCCGGTTCACATCCAGGCCACCGGCCAGCCAGGTCGCGGCAATTTCCATGCGCGAGCGCTGGATGCGCTGCGGGTCATCGCACTTGATCAGGGCGTGGTAGTCGGCCAGGAAGTAGAAGGAGTCGGCGTTGGCGTCCTGGCTGGCAAGGATCGCCGGGCGAATCGCGCCGGCGTAGTTGCCCAGGTGCGGCGTGCCGGTGGTGGTGATGCCGGTGAGGATGCGGGTACGGGTCGTCATGGGTGATCGCTTGTCATCAATTCGAAAGGCGTGGCAGCACAAGATCCTTGAGATCGGTCAGCTTGCCATGAAAAAAGTGTCCGCATTCTGCCACTTTCAGCAGCTCATGGGGGCGATTCAGGGCCGCGGACCAGTCGTAGACGAGTTGCGGGTCGACCACTTCGTCGGTTTCCGGCTGGATCACGGTCAATGGGCAGCCTTGTGGCAACACGTCGTTATCCCGCAGGCGCATCACGGCCGCGGCCACCATGAACAGGTGCGCGAGTTTTTCGCCCTTGGCTTCCAGGCGGCCGCCGAGGGTGGCCGCGACAAACCCGCCGAAGGAAAAACCCAGCAGGGTGATCGGCAGGTCGGGATGCTTTTCACGCAACCAGGTGGCTGCCGCTTCGGCGTCGTCGACTTCACCGGTGCCCATATCGTGCGTACCGGCACTGGTGCCGACACCGCGATAATTGAAACGTAACGTGATCAAGCCGGCATCGCGCGCGGTGCGTTGCAGGGTCGATACGACTTTGTTGAGCATGGTGCCGCCCTGCACCGGGTTCGGGTGACAGATCAGCGCCAGGCCACGTGGCTCGGGGTGATCCAGATACAGGGCTTCCAGTTGGCCTACCGGGCCATCGATCAAAACGGGGGTTTCACGCATCAGCAAGGAAGGAACTCCGTGACCTCTCAAGGGGTCGACTCGTCTAGCTAAAAGTCTGTGCATGGCATCATTGCGAGCTTAATCGCGGTATACAGCGCAGGTCCGAGCCGTTAACGTAAAGCAAAGCCGTTTATAGAGGAAGGACTCGTGGAACACTCGCTCTTAGTTTGGTTGTTGCCGACTCTCGCCTTGGTTGCCGGTGTCGCCATTGGATTCCTGGTTGCCCGCCTGCTGCCGAATGCCGCGCCTAACCGCACGCAGCGTCAGCTGGATGACATTCAGGAACGTTTTGACAGTTATCAGAACGAGGTTGTTACCCACTTCAACAGCACCGCGACCCTGGTGAAAAAGCTCACTCAGAGCTATCAGGAAGTACAGGATCATCTCGCCGAGGGTGCCAACCGCCTGGCCCTGGACGACATCACCCGCCAGCGCCTGCTGGCCGCGCTGCATTCCGATGCACCGCACGCTCCACGGGAACGCCTGACCCCTCCGCGGGAAAATCAGGAACCGCCACGGGATTACGCGCCAAAAACGCCAAACGCCCCGGGGATGCTGGATGAGCATTACGGCTTGAAGAAGTAATAGCTTTTCAAGCGGCATGAAAAAGCCCGGCTGATCGATGATCAGCCGGGCTTTTTTGTTGGAATCAGGTCGACCAGACGACACTGATCCAATGTGCGAGCGGGCTTGCTCGCGAATGCGGTCTATCAGTCACCCTATGTATTAACTGACCCACCGTATTCGCGAGCAAGCCCGCTCCCACATTGACCGAGTCCGACTTCAGGACACTGGCTGTTCTTGTAGCTGCCCGTCCTGTATCCGCACATGCCGCCCATGGAAACGCTTGAGGCTGCTGCGGTGCCCGACGCTGACGATGCTCAACCCCGGCAACTCATCGATCAACGCCTGATACAGCGCCGCCTCATCTTCCTCGTCCATCGCCGAGGTGGCCTCGTCCATGTACAGCCATTGCGGTTCAAACAACAACGCCCGCGCAAACGCCAGGCGCTGTTGCTCACCCGGCGACAGCATGCGCTGCCAGTGATTGGCTTCGTCCAAGCGTGGAATCAGGTGCGCCAGGCGGCAGGTTTCCAGGACCTGTGCATAACGTTGCGCCGGGTACGCGCCCTCCTCCTGTGGATAACTCAACACACCCCGCAAGGTACCAATCGGCAGGTACGGCTTTTGCGGCAGGAACAGGTAACGCTCGGCCGGCAAGCGGATGTTGCCGTGGCCGTTTGGCCAGAGATTGCCCATGGCCCGCAGCAAGGTTGACTTGCCGCTGCCGGAACGCCCGCTGAGCATCAATCGCTCACCCTCGGCAACCGTCAGGTTGGCGCCATCCAGCAGGTGACGACCATCCGCCAGATCGAGGCTGAGGTTGCTCATCTGCAAATTGCCGCCCTGGCGTTGCAACTCGATGCCCATGTTGCGGCCTTCGTTTTCCTCCATCGCCTCGCCAAAGCTCAGCAGACGATCACAGGTCGCACGCCAGCTGGCCAACACGGTGTACGCGTCGACAAACCAGCTCAGGCTGCCCTGCACGCTGCCAAACGCACTGGCCACTTGCATCAGCACGCCCAGCTCTATCTGGCCGGAAAAGTAACGCGGCGCTGCCACCACAAACGGGAAGATGATCGCGATCTGCGAGTAACCACTGGTGAAAAAGTTCAGGCGCTTCTTGAGCTGCATGATGCTCCAGAAGTTGCTCCACACCCGCCCGAAACGTGCACTCAGTTGTTGGTGTTCATTCGGCTCGCCATTGAACAGCGCGATGCTTTCGGCGTTCTCGCGCACCCGCACCAGGCTGAAACGCAAGTCGGCCTCGAAGCGTTGCTGGCGGTTGCTCAAGCCGATCAGTTTTCGACCAATCAAGTGGGTCAACCAACTGCCCAGCACGGCATATACCAGTGCCGCCCAGAACATATAGCCGGGAATCGTGATGCCCCAAACCTCGATACTGCCGGACACGCCCCACAGGATCACCGAGAACGACACCAGGCTCACCAGGTTACTGATAAACCCCAGGCCCAGGCTCAGGGTGCTGCTGGTAAAGGCGTTGAGGTCTTCGGAGATACGTTGGTCGGGGTTATCGGTGTAGCCGCCATATTCCAGGTGGTAGTAGTTCTTCTCGCTCAGCCACTTGGCGAAGTAGGTTTCAGTCAGCCAGCGCCGCCAGCGGATGGTGAGCATTTGCTGCAAATAGGAAGTGAACACCCCGGTGACGATCGCCACCACGGCGATCACACTGAAATACATCAGCAGGTGGGTGAAGGCGTCGTAGTCCTTCTTTTCCAGGGCGTTATAGAAGTCGCGGTTCCAGCTGTTGAACCACACCGACACGGCCACACTGAACAGCGAAAGCCCCAGCACCACCAGCAACAACAGCCAGGCCTTGAACTTCTCCTCACTGCGCCAGTAGGGGGTGATCAGCGCCCAGACTTTCCTTAAAAATTGCCCACGCACCGCGTCATTGACCGCGGAATACTCAGCGTTCTGATTCATTGTTCAGGCTCGGTAGGAAAAAAATAACAGGCGTTTGAACCGATCATAAACGATCGGTTCAGGGCTCCGTGCGGCCTGAAGCAGATTGTTCAGTCGCCGTTCAACGTCGAACCGGGCGTTTCTGCAACTTGCGCTGCAACGTTCGACGATGCATGCCCAGGGCGCGGGCCGTGGCGGAGATGTTGCCTTCGTGCTCGGTCAACACCCGCTGGATGTGTTCCCACTGCAGGCGGTCCACCGACATCGGGTTTTCCGGCACCAGGGTGTCGAGGTCGGCGTGCTCGGAGAGCAAGGCGGCCAGCACGTCGTCGGCGTCTGCCGGCTTGCACAGGTAGTTGCAGGCGCCACGCTTGATCGCCTCGACGGCGGTGGCAATGCTGGAATAGCCGGTGAGGATCACCACGCGCATTTCCGGGTCCAGCTCCAGCAGCTTGGGCAGCAGCACCAGGCCGGAGTCGCCGTCCATTTTCAGGTCCAGGGCCGCGTATTCCGGCAGGTCGGCCGTGGCGATGGCCAGGCCTTCCTCGGCGGAACCTGCGGTGCTGACGCGAAAGCCACGACGGCTCATGGCGCGGGCCATCACGCGGGTAAAGGTGGCGTCGTCATCTACCAGCAGCAGGTGCGGCAGTTCTTCGCCTTCGACTTGGATCTCGTCACTCATCGATGTCTCCTCGTGCGACACGGGGCAGGCGCAGCTCGGTGAGCGTGCCGCCTTCCTCATGACTATAGAGTTTCACTGAGCCGCCCGCGCGGGTCACGCTGGCCTTGCTCAAAAACAGGCCCAGGCCGAAGCCTTTGCCCTTGGTGGTAAAGAAGGGCTTGCCGATCTGCTCGGCAATCGCCAGCGGCACACCGGCGCCGTGGTCGCGAATGCTGATGGTGAAGTCTTCCGCATCCCAGTCCAGGGTCACTTCCAACCCTTCCGGGCAGGCATCGGCGGCGTTGTTCAGCAGGTTCAGCAGCGCCTGGGTCAGGTCCGGCGGCGGTGCCATGCGCGGCACCGTGCCCTGGCCCAGCAGGTGAAACCGGTAACTGGCTTCGGGACGCATCAGGTGCCAGCGGTTCAGGGCTTCGTCCAGCCACTGGGTGACGTCTTGCATCTCCACCGCCAGGCGGCGATTGGCCTCGGCGGCGCGCACCAGCTGCTGCAAGGTCAGCTTGCACTGCTTGACCTGTTCCTGCAGCACACTCAGGTCGTCTTGCAGGGCCGGGTCGTGGTGGTCCTGGGTCATTTCCTTGAGCAGTACGCTCATGGTCGCCAGCGGCGTCCCCAATTCGTGGGCCGCGCCGGCGGCCTGGGTGGCAACGGCCAGCAGCTGCTGGTCACGCAGGCCTTCTTCACGGCGAATGGCGCGCAGTTCTTCCTGGCGGCGCAGCTCTTCCGCCATTCGTGCGGCAAAAAAGGTGATGACCGCCGCCGACAGGGCAAAGCTCAGCCACATGCCGTAGATCTGCAGGTTTTCCCGGGCGATGGGGAAGGTCTGCAACGGGTAGAACTGTGCCAGCAGCAGGGTGTACAGGGTCAGGGCAATACCCGACAGCACCACCGAATAACGCCACGGCAAGGTCACCGCCGCGATGGTCAGTGGCACCAGGTAATAGGACACGAACGGGTTGGTGGAGCCGCCGGAGAAGTACAGCAACACACTGTGGATAAACAGGTCGCAGGCCAGTTGCAGGGCGTATTCCAGCTCGGTCACAGGCCACGTGGTGCGCAGCCGGATGACGGTAAATACACACAGCACCGTGGAGAAGCCGAGGGTCACGGCCAACTGCAACCAGGGCAGCGGCAGCAGCTTGAACCAATAGGCGAGCCCCACCGAACCGGCCTGTGCGGCCAGCACCAGGGTGCGGATGAACGTCAGGCGCCAAAGGTTCTGGCGGGTGGCGGAAGTCAGTTTTACGGCGGCGAGCATGAGCTCTCCCGATGAGCGCTGCAGGCGGATCGCACGGAGTATAAACGAAGCGACAGCGCTGGCACGGCGTGTGTGGCTCTTTGACGCAGGGGTCAGGATCATGACCGTTCGTCGGCATCCGCCAACTTGTAGCGAATGTGTAAACCCGAAGAACTGAAACCTTGCGTCTACAGTCTTACCGAACACGAACATCTCAAGGAGCTTACATGTCTCGTTTCATTCGCAGTGCAGCCACCCTCACCCTCGGCGCCGCTACCCTCGCCAGCCTGCCGGCCATGGCCGCTGACGAACTGCATTACAACCAGATTTCCCTGCGTGCCGAAGTCAGCCAGGAAGTGGCGCGCGACCAGATGATCGTCACCCTGTACACCGAGTCGCAGAACACCGACCCGGCCAAGCTTGCCGCCGAAATCACCACCACCATGAACAAGGCGCTGGCCCAGGCCCGCGAAGTCAAAGGCGTGACCCTGCGCCAGGGTAGCCGCAACAGCTACCCGATCTACGACAACAAGAACCAGAAAATCACCGGCTGGCGTGAACGCGCTGAGCTGCGCATGGAAAGTGCCGACTTCGCCGCCCTGTCCAAGCTCACCGGCGACATGCTGACCAACCTGAAAATGGACAGCATGGACTTCGCCATCGCCAACCCGACCCGCAAGGCCAGCGAAGATGCCCTGCTTAAAGAAGCGGTCACCGCATTCAAGGCCCGTGCCCAACTGGCCACCGATGCGCTGGGCGGCAAGGGCTACAAGATCGTCAACCTGAACTTCAACACCAACGGTTATCCACAGCCGTATGCACGTGGCGGGATGATGATGAAAGCCGCAGCGATGGATTCGGCACCGACGCCGGAAGTCGAAGCCGGCACCAGCCAGGTCAACATGACCGCAGATGGCGTGATCGAAGTCCAGATGCCTTGATCGAGCGGTACCCCAGTTGCAATGACGCTGCCCACGGGCAGCGTTTTTTTTGCCTGCGCACTTCATTCAAGAAGTATCAGCGGTAATAACCGGATATCAGCTTAAGAAAATACTCAATGGCTGAGAGTGTTCTGGTCCACACACCTTGAAGCGCACCGGCGATAAATCTTTTCAGCTTATAACCCGCGTAATGGCGAACTACATCTTCCCCATCAAAGAACGGAACACGCCTACACGCTGAACCACCTATGGCGGACATCACATCATTCCTGCACACCATGCACATCAGGATTTGTCATATGACCACCATAGGTTCCATCGCGGCAAACAACGGCTTCTTCCTTGATACCCCCTCCTCGGCAGGTATTGCCGAAGAACAGGGAAAACCCCGCCAAGGTACGGATACTTCACGGCAGACATATTCGCCAGGGCAGCCCGTAAAGGCAGCCGATCGGGCCACCGACACTCCCGCATCACGACCCCGCCGTCACACTCACGACGTGTTGATCCCGGGATTGCCATACAACAAGACAGTCGAAAACTACATTCGCAGTGCAACGACAGGGTTCGAGACGCCCCTGGAAAGCACCGCCAACCTTATCAAGGCCGAAATCAAGAAAAAGTGGGGCGAGGACGTTGATCCGGACAACACGTTTATTACTACCTTCAACTACGACCCGACACGGGGAAGGCCTCCTCGCAATGCAAAGGTACTGAACCGGATAACCTTGACCCAGGCGGCCCTGCAAGATGTGCAGAAAAAAAACAACACCGATGAACACCAGACGCCCGAGGAAAAAACACGCACGACCCTGCATACCTGGCTGGAACGGCTACTGACGTTTTCGCCGCTGGGCCAGGCGGGGCTTGCCATTGACTCTGCCGTCAATGCCCAGCAGACCTATGAGTTTATATACCGCGCCTCCCCGCCCGGCCAGCGCCAGCAATACAACGAGTCGATGCGGATCAAAAAGACCCCGGAGCAATTCAGGGAATTGGTGTGGAACACCGAACGCGCCGCGCCGTATAAAACATTCCTGGATACGTTCTGGCCCAGCCACGAAAGCAAATACACGGCATTGACCAAGGCCTCCTTCGTTGCCGCCATCCTGCTCCAGGAAAAGACCGGCAGCCTGAGCCCAAGCGACAAGGAACTGGCGCTACGCGCAGCGAACTTGACCACCGATAAAGACTGGTCGAACCTCCGCGTCGAGGACCTGAAAGCCTCTGCCGCCCAGGACCCAGGCCTGGAAATGGGTCTGCTCAGCATCAACGGTTTTCAATCTTCGGACCTGCTGTACATCACCGACAAAAACCCCAAGGTCACCGATGACGGCAAGATCATCAGCCCCACGCTTTTGTATATTCCCGGCAACTCGTCGCCTATTCATCGCTTTGACAGCCAGGCCCAGATGAAAAACTGGCTGGCTGAGCAAGCTGCCGACCCCACCAAGCGCGAAGCCCTTTCAACCCATTTCACGCTGCGTGACCAGGCCGACCGGACGTTCTCCGACGGCGTGAACCAGACACTGACCGGGCTGGGTGGCTGGCACCGCAAAGACGCGCCGGATGCCGATGTGTTGGAGCGCCTGAATGAATTCAACCCGCAGACTTTCATCACCACCGAACCCCTCGCCCAGGACCCATTCGAGGCCATTACTGCCCGCCAGAAAGATCGCTCGTACAAGGATGCCGAGACCCAAATCGTCACCGACAGCGACGTGACCAAAGCCAACATCCTCAAAGGCCTGGAAACCGCCACCAAAGTCGCGATGCTGATGACGCCGCTGGCACTGGTGATGCCCGAAGTCGCCGTGGCCCTCGAGGTGTTCTACGTCGCCTCCGGCGTAGCGGAGGCCGGTATCGGCATCGATGACGTCAAGCACGGCAAGAAAGGCGGGGCCGACCATATCGTGTTCGGAGTGCTCAATGCGCTGCCGACGGTGGCTTCGGGCGCAACTTCACTGGTGGAGAAAGGGATAGAGAGGGCCTCGAAAGCCCTTGAGTCCTCCACCCGCATCGCCCTCACGCGCGAAGTCGAGCCGGGAGCTGCAGGGGCAAGCGTGCTGGTACCTGAGGGCCTGTCCGCAGACCAGACCTTCCTGATCAAGCGTGCAACCCATACCGATGTAGTGGTCGGGGATGACGTTTACCGCTACGACCCCGCACAACCGGACGCCTTGACCAAGATGGGGCCTACCGAGCATGCCGAGCCGCTGGAGGATTTTGAAGCCGTTTGTGCGCCGGTTGGGCGCCGCGTAAAGCGCAACATTGACAGCTTGTGCTACACAAAAATGATCGAGGACGCCGATACATCGGTCGCTCAAGACGCCCAGGCACTTGAGCATCGGCGTCTCTTGCCGGGCGCCCCAACGCAGGAAGGCGCGCGGACCGTGGTGCATGAGCACAGGCTGTATAGAGTGAGCGACACATCCAGCCAGGAGCTGATGTCGGTGCCCGGGCACACGCCGGTTACCTACCGCAACCAAACCAGCGGGGTGGTGCTCAATGAGCCGGACTTCGGCTATGAAGATATCGGTCAACCACGGGCGCTCAACCAGGAAACCGTGGTTGTAAAGCTGGACCAGATCAGTGATCTCAGTGATGACCAGCGCGTCCTGAGGGGCATAAAAATACCCTACGCAGGAATAGATTATGTGGTGGTCGAGGGCGATACCGGCATTTACTACGTGGCCGAATACGACGGTTCGAACCCTGCGCTCAACTTTCAACGCATCGCCGCAAACACCGATCCGGCCAGCCGGGACATCATCAGGCTGCATGACGAGTACAAGGACCTCTATCGTGACATTTCCGGAAAAACCCACAATAACGATCTGGTGATACTGCCCTCCCTGGACTCACTGGCAAAAAAACTGAGCCTTGAATACAACTTCACACCCGATCAAGCCACCCAACTGGACCGAGTCCTGGCCGGACTGTCCGATGAAAAGAAACGTGAAGTTCTACTGGCAGTCTATGCCTGGGACAAGAAGGTAGAGGTGGCCGCCAAGACCATACAACTTGAGCCCCTTCAAAAGCCTCACTATTTCGGGCAGCTCACGGTCAACGAGCAAAACAAGGCCTACGCCCGTTGGGGCAAGAGAACGGTGGAGGAACAGTTCCAGACAACCGGTATACGGTCGGCCAACCAGAAAACCCTGGCCGATGCCGGTAACAGTCTGCGCAGCGACGTGGCCAATGAAATAGTGACCTGGCTATACACTCGAACCGGCGCGCCCAACTACTCGGAGGTCATCCTGAAAACGGGGGCCGGCAATTGCGACCAGATGGCCAGGGTCGCCACCGATACCGTTAACGCCAGTGGCGGCTTTGCCCGCATTGCACAAGTGCAGGGACACACCTTCAGCGTGGTCGGCGGCCCCGCAAGTCAGCCTAACCTCTTGACCGCTGGATTTGCCGAGCCCGAATGGGCTGATGCGTGGATAGTGGACCCATGGGCCGGTATCACTTGTCCAGCCAACGAGTACCACGGCCAATTCGCACAACGCATGCAGGAATGGAGCGACGAGGGCCGGCAAATCCTGATCGGAGATGGTGGTACGCCGCCTCGGCACGTCTGGAGCGATCCTATGGACCCGCGGTGGATACAGTCCACCGTTTATGGCGGCGCACAGGTGTTTTAAGGCGATCGCCGCGACGCAGGCGCTTATCTCAACCTGGGTAACCCGAACGGCGGCAACCGTGGTGACCGCCGTTCTCGTTCGCGTAGCGTTTACCTGCCATTTCAGGGAGCAGGACTGCAATGCCGCTGCCTTCGGGCAGCATTTTTTTTGCCTGGCACTTAATTCAAGAAGTTTCAGCGGTAATAACCGGTTACCAGCTTCAGAAAATGCTTAATCGCCGGGCGTCTGCTGGTCCGGACACATTGAAGTGCGTTGGTGATAAATCTTTTCAACTTATAACCCGTGCAATGGACAACTACATCCTCACCCTCAACGAGCGGAACACGCCTGGACGCTGCACCACTCATGGCGTAGATCACCGTACTCCTCATCCACAGTTTATGGCGGCGCAGATGCGTGCAATCAACATCCAGCCAGGTAATCTGAAATGACAAGCTCAGTTCAACTTAACATTGTCCATTACCCAAAAACACCGCTACCCGGTACGACTCAAGAACAACGTACCGAGGCGCTGGAACGGATACCGCCAACGCCATTGAAGAGTACCGATATTTATGAAACGGACAACGTTGGCACTGCCGCCAGGAACGAGTCTGATATCTACAAGGCAACCATTTACGGACCCGACTTTGTTCACGCGCCAGGCGATGGGTATATCTACAATGAGCGAGAGGCTCATATCGATGCCTATGCCAATCGTGTAAAGACGCAGATCGAAAATATAGAAAGTGGCACTGAAGGCGAACGAAACGTCAAGTTCCAGAACGTGCGCCTGTTCATGGACCCCGCAGGATACTTCAGTGGGGGTTTATTGGCAGCCGGGTTCGACCCGCATGAAAAGTTCACGGTAACGTTCAATACCTATGTCGGTATGGGCACAGCACAAAATCTCTCTGATACCCAGACACACACTTATTTCGCATGGGAAATTGCAGCGGGTGCTCTAGCGCACGACAGACCCGCACGTGGTGGGGTTTTAAATTTTCCTGAAATGGAAATAGAAAAAAAAGACCGGACAAAAATCAATGATCTGGAAGCGTTCGGCCGACAACTTCAAGCTCGCTGGGAGAAAGACATAGCCGCGCCGATGCGCGAGGGCTCCGGAACAATAGCAGAGCGATCGGGAAAAGCAGACGCCTATGTAACACGGGGCACGTTGCTGAGCCTTCGTAGTGACACGGAAAATTTCGCAAGGTTAAGCCCTGCCGGCCAGGAAGCGGTGAATCGCACGCTGGACAAGAATGGGCAAGTGATTATCCCCAATATTTACGGCTACCCCATGAGCGGGTATGCCTTTATCCCCTACACGCCTTACGATGGCAATCCCGCCAATCGCCCCAATCAGGGAGTCATGATCGACTTGAAGAACGGCGCTGTCCGCGAGATAAAAGGCGATGAAGAATTTGCGAACTGGGCCAAAGACAATCGTGATGAATTGATGCGCCGTTTCAATACCGGTGATATGCAAGGGGGACACAATGCCCACTGGCCACCGGCCGGGGCGGTGCTCGACAGCCTCATCCAGGATAATCGGTCGCGATATCCGGGGTACGAACACTGGTACAAAGATAAATCCGTGCCGGTACGAGAGCTATTCAACTACACCGAATCGCGAAAAGCAGGTTATGGGCTGCAATTTGGCGATCTGAACAAAGGTATCGCCCCCCACTATCAGGAGCAGAACGCCAACAATGCGGTGTGGGCCGACCAGACGGATGTGTTTGGTGCCTCGCAGCAAGCCTGGAAGTCGGTGAAAGACACCTGGGGCAAAACCTTTGGTAATCTGCCCATTGTTGGCAATATAGGCAATATCGTGTTTGGCGTGCATGACAGCCTCTATGGCAAGACCGCAGGCGAGCGCACAGGGGGAACTGCTGCGGCCGTCATCTCAAGCCTGATGCTGGCACACGAAGTTGCACCCGGTTTGGTCGAGGCGAGCCTGGGTGAAACTCCGATCACGTTCAACTCCACCGTTACTGAAGACTACCGCTGGAACTATAATTCGCAGAAGAGCGAATTTGAGCTGACACGCGTTTCGAAAGTATCCGGCGATAGTCATCCGGACCCGTCTTTAAATGAAATTGAGTCGAGTGGACCAGAGGCCCCCCCGGCATCTATCAACGTAGACGGCGTCGAACTGCCGCCCCTGAAAACGGTTAAAAATCTGCCGGTCGGCGAAGCCCTTTTTTCTACTGCTGAAAAAACCAGTATTCTCAGTGGAGAAATAGATAGCCTGAACACTATCAACGATAAACTTTACACGTTCGTGGATGTGAACAAACAAGGTTCGGCCCAGCGATTGAACATACTGGTACACGGTAAAGTCGATGAGACTACCGGGGTCGCAAAAGTTTCTTATGATGGAAAGCTCAATAGTCCGGAAGAATTGCTGGATACGCTTCACAGCAAAGGGATCCATCCGGAAGAGTTCGACAACGTGCGCCTGCTGTCATGTGACTCCGCAACCGGTGGGGATGCTTCGTTTGCCGCTCAATTCCAAAAGTTGATTGGCCGCCCTGTCAAAGGTTATAGCGGTACCTTGACCGCCAACCTGTCCCCGGAACAAGTAAAAGCAGCCATTGATAAAGTAGAACACCTCTACCTGGAGAACTTATCCGCACAAAAAATCCCGATCACCGACAACGTCCGTACCGCAGTAAGAGCTCAGGCTGAACAGTATGTCAGCGAAGAAATGGCGCGAATCAAGAAATTCAAGCCGTCAAAGAACAACCCGTACTGGAATCCGTTCAAGTGGTGGGCGTTCACTTATAAACCCGAACACTTTCCGGCCAAATCGTAGCGACCTGGAATAGCCGAATCCCGGAGACACTGGGGCCTCGCATGCTTATCTCTACCTGAGTGACAAGAACGGCGGTAACCTCGGTGACTGCCGTTTTCGTTCGGGCACTATTTGCCTGCCACTTCAGGGGTCTCCATGGAAAGAATCACCTTAAAACCGCTGCTCCTTGCTGCCGGCCTGCTGGCATTCATGCCCATGGCCCAGGCAGCCGGCACCCTGGTCTACTGCTCCGAAGCCAGCCCCGCCGGCTTCGACCCCAGCCAGTACACCAGCGGCACCGATTTCGATGCCTCCGCCGAAACCGTGTTCAACCGCCTGACCCAGTTCAAGCGTGGCGGCACTGAAGTCGAACCCGGCCTGGCAACCAATTGGGACGTGTCCAAAGACGGCCTGATGTATACCTTCCACCTGCGCGATGGCGTCAAGTTCCACACCACCGACTATTTCACCCCGACCCGTGATTTCAACGCCGACGACGTGCTCTTCACCTTCCAGCGCCTGCTGGATCCCGAGACCCCGCTCCGCAAGGCCTATCCATCGGAGTCGCCCTACTTCACCGACATGGGCTTGAACACCACGATCAAGAGCGTCGAAAAACTCGACGAGCACACCGTGCGCTTCAACCTGAACAACGTTGACGCCTCCTTCGTGCAGAACCTGGCCATGAGCTTCGCCTCGGTGCAGTCCGCCGAATATGCCGCGCAGTTGCTCAAGGAAGGCAAGGCCGCGGACATCAATCAGAAGCCGGTGGGCACCGGGCCATTTGTGTTCAAGCGTTACCAGAAGGATTCGCAGATTCGCTACAGCGCCAATAAACAGTATTGGAAGCCCGAAGATGTGAAGCTCGACAACCTGGTGTTCTCGATCACCCCGGACGCCGCCGTACGCCTGCAAAAGCTCAAGGCCGGCGAGTGCCAGGTCAGCGGTTACCCGCGCCCTTCCGACATCGAAGTGATGAAGCAAGACCCCAACCTGCGGGTTCTTCAGCAAGCCGGCTTCAACCTGGGCTTTCTCGCCTACAACGTGACCCACCCGCCCCTGGACCAGCTCAAGGTGCGCCAGGCGCTGGACATGGCCATCGACAAGCCGGCAATTATCAAGGCGGTGTACCAGAGCGCCGGACAATTGGCGCAGAACGCCCTGCCTCCGGCCCAGTGGTCTTATGACCCGACAATCAAGGACGCGCCCTACGATCCGGCCAAGGCGCGGGCGCTACTAAAAGAAGCAGGGGTTGCACCAGGTACCACCCTCAACCTGTGGGCGATGACCGTACAACGCGCGTCGAATCCCAATGCCCGGATGTCGGCGCAGATGATCCAGCAGGATTGGGAAAAGATTGGCATCAAGGCCAATATCGTCAGCTATGAGTGGGGCGAGTACATCAAACGCGCCAAAGCCGGCGAGCACGACGTGATGATCTACGGCTGGACCGGCGACAACGGCGACCCGGATAACTGGCTGGGCGTGCTCTACAGTTGTGCCGCGGTGAAGGGCAGCAATTATGCAAAATGGTGTAACCCGGCCTACGACAAACTGGTACAGCAGGCCAAGGTCAGCAGCGACCGCGAGCAGCGCATCAAGTGGTATCAACAGGCACAAAAAATCCTTAAGGAACAAGTACCTATAACGCCTATCGCAAACTCGACGGTTTTCCAGCCCCTGCGAAAGGAAGTGCAGGACTTCAAGATCAGTCCTTTTGGACTCACTCCCTTCTACGGCGTCAGCCTGAATAAGTAACAGCCGCGCCCCAACCGAGTGCGCCAGACGCCTCGGTTGGGCATTCCTGGTGCAGCCCTCGCACCGAAAAAAACCCTCAAAAGTGCGTAAATGTGTCTGAACTTACACATATGCGACATTCGTGTACGTTCGTACCACTGTTTAGCCGTTGTAGGCTCTCAACATCTTGCATTGGGTATGGGCCCTGCATAAGTATCCGCAGGTCGACTCACGAGGTCGCCCTCACTACCAAAAATGACAACAAATCATGAGGCCAACATGCTTAAACACGCAGTCATTCCGTTATTAGTCAGCGCCGGTTTAATGGCTGCTGCACCTTTCGCCCAAGCGGCGAGCAACCTGGTGTTCTGCTCCGAAGGGAGCCCGGCCGGTTTTGATCCAGGCCAGTACACCACCGGAACAGACTTCGATGCTTCGGCCGAAACCATGTTCAACCGTCTGACCCAGTTCGAGCGCGGCGGCACCGCTGTTGTTCCTGGGCTCGCCACGACCTGGGACGTTTCCCCGGATGGCCTGACGTACACCTTCCACCTGCGTGAAGGCGTCAAGTTCCACACCACCCCGTACTTCAAGCCAACTCGTGAATTCACGGCTGACGACGTACTGTTCACCTTCAACCGGATGATCAATAAAGACGATCCGTTCCGTAAAGCCTACCCGACCGAGTTCCCGTACTTCACGGACATGGGTATGGACACCAACATCAAGAACATTGAGAAAGTCGATGACCACACCGTCAAGTTCACCCTTGGCACCGTGGACGCCGCCTTCATCCAGAACCTGGCAATGAGCTTCGCCTCCATCCAGTCGGCTGAATACGCCGCCCAGCTGTTGAAGGAAGGCAAGGCACAGGACATCAACCAGAAGCCAATCGGCACTGGCCCGTTCGTGTTCAAGAGCTACCAGAAAGACTCCAACATCCGTTACACCGGCAACAAGGATTACTGGAAACCTGAAGACGTGAAGATCGACAACCTGATCTTCGCCATCACCACCGACCCGTCGGTGCGTATCCAGAAGCTGAAGAAAAACGAATGCCAGGTGACCCTGTTCCCACGTCCGGCCGACCTCAAGGCGCTGGGTGAAGACAAGGACCTGAAACTGCCGCACCAGGCCGGTTTCAACCTGGGCTACATCGCCTACAACGTAATGCCGGTCCTCAAGGGCCAGACCGCGCCTAACCCGCTGTCCGACCTGCGCGTGCGTGAGGCCCTGGACATGTCGGTGAACAAGCAGCAGATCATCGACTCGGTGTACCAGGGCGCAGGCCAACTGGCTGTCAACGCCATGCCGCCAACCCAGTGGTCCTATGACACCACCATCAAGGATGCGCCGTTTGATGTGACCAAAGCCAAGGCTTTGCTCAAGGAAGCCGGCGTCAAGGAAGGCACCGAGATCACCCTGTGGGCGATGCCGGTCCAGCGTCCGTACAACCCGAACGCCAAGCTGATGGCCGAGATGCTGCAGAACGACTGGAAACAGATCGGCCTGAAAGTGAACATCGTCAGCTATGAGTGGGGCGAGTACATCAAGCGTTCCAAAGGCGGCGAGAACCAAGCCATGATCATTGGCTGGAGCGGCGACAATGGTGACCCGGACAACTGGCTGAACGTGCTGTTCGGCTGCGATTCCCTGGCCGGCAACAACTTCTCCAAGTGGTGCGACAAGAAATTCGACGGCATCGTGAAAGAAGCCAAGGCGACTTCCGACGTAGCCAAACGCACCGAGCTGTACAAGCAGGCGCAACATATCCTCAAAGATGCAGTCCCGATGACACCTATCGCGCACTCGACGGTGTATCAACCCATGCGCAACAACGTGCAGGACTTCAAGATCAGCCCATTTGGCTTGAACTCCTTCTACGGCGTGAGCGTAAGCGGCAAGTAAGGATCTCTGGCGGCGACGTTTCATAACGTCGCCGTTATTGCATCCGCCAAGACCGTAGGAAACAGACCACCTCCGCACACGCTGCCGTCCTACGGCAGCTAACTGCGAATCGCGGCTCCGTTACCTACAAGGTCTGTCAGATTCGTTGCATTTACTGCCTGGCTCCCGACCCATAACGTCGTGGTACGGCAGACGCATCGTCTCTGTAGGGCAACTGCCGTTGTGGGATCAGTGTTGTCGCAAGGTCGTGAATGACCTTGCGATTGCTCACTGACGAAAACAACAAACAAGGATCGGGATTGTTATGCGCCATACCACCGTTCTATCCGCGATATTTGGCACCAGCCTGCTGGCTGTGGCCTCGATGGGCCAGGCTGCCGAGAAAAAGAGCCTGGTGTTTTGCTCCGAAGGCAGCCCGGCGGGCTTCGACACCGCGCAATACACGACGGCCACCGATAACGACGCCGCCGAGCCTATCTACAACCGCTTGGCCGAGTTTGAAAAAGGCGCGACCAATGTCGTACCGGGCCTGGCAACCCGTTGGGATATTTCCGAAGACGGCCTGACCTATACCTTCCACCTGCGTGAAGGGGTGAAATTCCACGGCAACAAGGACTTCAAGCCGACGCGCGACTTCAACGCCGACGACGTGCTGTTCACCTTCAATCGCATGCTTGACCCCGAACACCCGTTCCGCAAGGCCTACCCCACCGAGTTTCCGTACTTCAACGGGATGAGCCTGAACAAGAATATCGCCAAGGTCGAGAAAACCGACCCGCACACCGTGGTGATGACCCTGAACACGGTCGACGCCGCGTTTATCCAGAACATCGCCATGAGCTTCGCCTCGATCCTGTCGGCTGAATACGCCGACCATTTGCTCAAGGTCGGCAAGCCCAGCGACATCAACCAGAAGCCGATCGGCACCGGGCCGTTCGTGTTCCAGCGCTACCAGAAAGACTCGCAGATTCGCTACACCGGCAACAAACAGTACTGGGACCCGAGCCGCGTGAAGCTCGACCAGCTGATCTTTGCGATCAACACCGACGCCTCGGTACGGGTACAAAAGCTCAAGGCCGGCGAATGCCAGATCACCCTGCACCCGCGCCCGGCCGACGTCGAAGCCCTGAAGGCCGACCCGAACCTGCAACTGCTGACCAAGCCGGGTTTCAACCTGGGCTACATCGCCTATAACGTGCGGCACAAGCCCTTCGACCAGCTCGAAGTGCGCCAGGCCCTGGACATGGCGGTGAACAAGCAGAGCATCCTCAACGCCGTGTACCAGGGCGCGGGGCAACTGGCGGTCAACGCCATGCCGCCGACCCAGTGGTCTTACGACGACACCATCAAGGACGCCGCCTACAACCCGGAAAAAGCCAAGGAATTGCTCAAGGCTGCCGGCGTGAAGGAAGGCACCGAGATCACCCTGTGGGCGATGCCGGTACAACGGCCGTACAACCCCAACGCCAAGCTGATGGCCGAAATGCTGCAAAGCGATTGGGCGAAGATTGGTCTCAAGGTGAAGATCGTCAGCTATGAATGGGGCGAGTACATCAAGCGCACCAAGAATGGCGAGCACGATGTCAGCCTGATCGGCTGGACCGGCGACAACGGTGACCCGGACAACTGGCTGGGCACCCTCTACAGCTGCGACGCCATCGGCGGGAACAACTACTCCATGTGGTGTGACCCGGCGTACGACAAGCTGATCAAGCAAGCCAAGGTCGTCACCGACCGCGAACAAAGGACTGTTCTATACAAACAGGCGCAGCAACTGCTCAAGCAGCAGGTGCCGATCACGCCAGTCGCCCACTCGACGGTCAACCAGCCGTTAAGCGCCAAAGTCGAAGGTTTCAAAGTGAGCCCCTTCGGCCGCAACGTGTTCTCGGGCGTCAGCATCAACCCATAAAAAGATAACCGGATTGCGCAGGGCGAGCATTCGCCTTGCTGCAAACGTGCAGCCTTATTTCGGGTTTTACCCATGGGCAAACGTTTGCAAAGGCTTGAACGAGTTACACACCCAATAGCCGGTTCACCTAAAAAGACCGGCATTAAAAAGAGAACCAAAGGAGCTTCACCCATGAAACTGAGCAGCACCGCGCTACTGGCCCTGGCCATCAGCAGCATCACGGCTAACGCCTACGCTGATCCTGCAAGCCAGGACTTCGTTCCAACCACACTGGCCGGCACCAGCGCCCAAAGCGAGGCCAAAGGCTTTATCGATGGCGCAAGCCTGGGCGGTACAACCCGCAACTGGTTCTCCAACGAACAACGCTTCCGTGGCAGCAAGTTCACTTACCAGAAGCACGGCGAAGCCCGTACTGACAACTACCGTACCAACTGGGTGCAAGGCACCATCCTCAACGCTACCTCGGGTTTCACCCAAGGCACCGTTGGCGTGAGCACTGAAGTGGCGGTCTACAACGCTCTGGTCCTGGACCGCAGCAAGCGCGACATCAAGGGCGGCTCCAACCGTACCCTGGCCGACTCCGACGGCGACGCTGTAGACCAGTGGAGCAAACTGGGCCTGGCCAACGTCAAGTTCCGTGTCTCGAACACCACCTTGACCGCCGGTCGCCAGAACTTCAGCAGCGGCATCATCGACACCATCGGTAACCGTGCGCTGCCTTCGAGCTTCGAAGGTGTGAGCTTCAACAGCGAAGAGTTCAGCAACCTGTCCTTCCAGGGCGGCGTGTTCGACCGCGTTTCGCCACGGACCGAGCAGAGCCTGTCGAAATTCCGTACTGAATACGGCAATGGTCGCCAGGAAACCGACAAGGTCAACACCCTGGGCGTCAACTACCAGCCGTTCAAGAGCCTGAAGACCAGCCTGTTCGCCGCTAACGTGGAAGACTTCTGGAACCAGTACTACTTCGGTGCTACCCACGAGCTGGGTGACAGCCAGACCCTGTCCCTGACCACGGGCCTGAACTACTACAAGACCGTCGACGAAGGCAAAAAGTTGATGGGCAAGATCGACAACGACACCTACTCGCTGTCGTTCGGCCTGACCCACCAGGCTCACAGCCTGACCTTCTCCTACCAGGCCGTGAACGGCGACGAGTACTTCGACTACCTGCACGAAACCAACGGCATCTACCTGGCCAACTCCCTGACGTCCGACTTCAACGGTCCGAACGAGAAGTCCTTCCAGATCGCCTACGGCATCAACATGGCCGAATACGGCGTGCCGGGCCTGAAGTTCAACGTCTACTCGGCACGTGGCTGGGGTATCGACGGTACTCACTACACCGGCGACGGCGGCCGCGCTGGCTTTGCCTACAACGGCATTCAGGCCCAGGACGGCGAGAAGCACCAGGAATACGGTGTAGGCGCGGCTTACGCGATCCAGAGCGGCGCACTCAAGGCCACCACCATTCGTGGTACCTACGTGACTCACCGTGCCAGCGCCAACCAGGCTGACGGCAACCTGCGTGAGTTCCGCCTGGTGACCACCATCCCGTTCAACATTCTTTAATCAGCGCCAGGTCGGCGGCGGGCTCAGGACGAGCCCGCCGCCTACGCTTGTCTGGTCCAATCGATTGCAGAGGGCTCTTAGATGAAAATGCTCCCGTTACAAGCCGCCATTGCCGCTGCGCTGTTGAGCGTTGCTGTCGGCATCTCGGCCAAACCGTTGGTCGTCTGCACCGAAGCCAGCCCGGAAGGCTTCGATCCGGTCCTGTACACCACGGCTGTCACCGCCGACGCCGCGGCCGAAACCATCTTCAACCGCCTGGTGGACTTCAAGCCCGGCACCACCGAAGTGATCCCGGCGCTGGCCAAAGACCTGCCCGAGATCAGCGCCGATGGCCTGACCTACACCTTTCACCTGCGTGACGACATCAAGTTCCACACCACCGACTACTTCAAACCCACGCGCAACATGAACGCCGACGACGTGCTTTGGAGCTTCCAGCGCCAGCTGGACCCGAATCACCCGTGGCACAAAAAGTCCAACGTGGGCTACCCATACTTTGAAAGCATGGGCTTCAAGGAACTGCTCAAGAGCGTAGAGAAGACCGATGACCACACCGTGGTCTTCACCCTGACCCGCCCTGAAGCACCGTTCCTGGCCGACCTGGCCATGGCGTTTTCCTCGATTCACTCCGCCGAATACGCCGACCAGCTGCTCAAGTCCGGCAAGACCGATGACCTGAACGCCAAGCCCATCGGCACCGGCCCGTTCATCTTCACCCGCTACGCCAAAGACGCCCAAGTGCGCTTCAAGGCCAACCCGGACTACTTCCGTGGCAAGCCGCCGGCTGACCCGCTGATCCTGGCCATCACCACCGACAACAACGTGCGCCTGCAAAAGCTCAAGGCCAACGAATGCCAGATCGCGCTGTATCCGAAACCGGATGACGTGCCGAGCATGAAGGCCGACCCGAACCTGAAGGTGGCGGAACTGGCGGCGATGACCACCGCCTACACCGCCATGAACACCACCCACAAGTACATGAGCGACGCGCGGGTGCGTCACGCGATCAACATCGCGTTCGACAAGAAGGGCTACAACGAATCCCTGTACGGCAAAGGCAACGCGGTCGACGCCACCGGCCCGTACCCGCCAACCCTGCTGGGTTTCAGCGACAAGCTGAAAAACCCGCCCCGCGACCTCGACAAGGCCCGCGCCCTGCTCAAGGAAGCCGGCGTACCGGAAGGCACCGAGTTCACCCTGTTTACCCGCAACGGCGGCGGCCCGACCAACCCCAACCCAATGCTCGGCGCCCAGCGCATGCAGGCGGATCTGGCGCAGATCGGCCTGAAAGTGAACATCAAGGTCATGGAATGGGGCGAAATGCTCAAGCGCGCCAAGAATGGCGAACATGACATGGTCTCCGCCGGCTGGGCGGGGGATAACGGGGACCCGGATAACTTCCTCACCCCGAACTTGAGTTGCGATGCAGCGAAAAACGGCGAAAACTACGCCCGCTGGTGTAACAAGGAGTTTCAAGACTTGATCGACAAGGCGCGCGCCATCGCTGAACCCACCCAGCGCGCTGCACTCTATGAACAAGCAATGGACGTTTTCGACAAGGACCAACCATGGATTCCCATGGCTTACCCGAAAATGTTCACCGCCATGCGTAAAAACGTCGAGGGTTATACCCAAAGCCCTCTGACCACAAATAACTTCGCCACCACCCAGGTGAAGTAGATAAGAGACGCTCGGCACCGTCGACATTGACGGTGCCGAACCTGCCTAACCGGCTGATTGAGGTACACAACAAGATGTTTAGTTTTATTGCCCGCCGATTGGGGTTATTGATCCCCACGTTTTTCGGCATCACCTTGCTGACCTTCGCGTTGATTCGCATGATCCCTGGCGACCCCGTCGAAGTCATGATGGGCGAACGACGAGTCGACCCCGAGATGCACGCTCAGGCAATGGAACGCCTTGGTCTGAATAAACCGCTCTACGCGCAATACCTGGATTATGTCGGCAAGCTCGCCCACGGCGACCTCGGCGAATCCCTGCGCACCCGTACCAGCGTGTGGACTGAATTCACCGCCCTTTTCCCTGCGACCCTGGAACTGTCCATGGCCGCCCTGTTGTTCGCCGGCATCCTGGGGCTGTTAGCCGGGGTGATCGCGGCCTTGAAGCGAGGATCCCTGTTCGACCATGGGGTGATGGGCATCTCCCTGGCGGGATATTCGATGCCGATCTTCTGGTGGGGCCTGATCCTGATCATGTTCTTCTCCGTCAGCCTGGGCTGGACGCCAGTCTCCGGACGGATCGACCTGCTCTACGACATCGAGCCGCGCACCGGCTTCATGCTGATCGACACCCTGCTGGCCGACGAGCCGGACGCATTCTGGGATGCCCTGCACCACCTGATCCTGCCGGCCATCGTGCTCGGTACCATCCCGCTGGCCGTTATCGCGCGGATGACCCGTTCGTCGATGCTCGAAGTACTGCGCGAAGACTACATCCGCACCGCCAAGGCCAAGGGCCTGTCGCCGGCGCGCGTGGTGTTCGTCCACGGCCTGCGTAACGCCTTGATCCCGGTACTCACCGTGGTCGGCCTGCAAGTCGGCACATTGCTGGCCGGTGCGGTCCTGACCGAAACCATCTTCTCGTGGCCCGGCATCGGCAAATGGCTGATCGAAGCCATTGGCGCACGGGATTATCCCGTGGTGCAAAACGGCATCCTGTTAATCGCCTGCCTGGTGATTCTGGTGAACTTCGTGGTGGATATCCTCTACGGCTTCGCCAACCCACGCATCCGTCACCAGCGCTGAGATCATGACCATGACCACACCTACTCCCGCGGTAGCAGTCGATCAAAGCCTGCTGTACCCGTCCCCGTACAAAGAATTCTGGCAAGCCTTTTCCAAGAACAAGGGCGCCGTTGCCGGCCTGCTGTTCATGTTGCTGGTGGTGTTTTGCGCGCTCTTCGCCCCTTGGGTGGCCCCGCATAACCCGAGCGAGCAATACCGTGACTTCCTGCTGACCCCTCCGGCCTGGCTCGAAGGTGGGCAGATCCAGTTCCTGCTGGGCACCGATGAACTGGGCCGTGACCTGCTGTCGCGCCTGATCCAGGGTTCGCGCCTGTCGTTGCTGATCGGCTTGTCGTCGGTAGTGATGTCGCTGATCCCGGGGATCCTGCTGGGCCTGTTCGCCGGTTTCTTCCCGCGCCTGCTCGGCCCGACCATCATGCGCCTGATGGACATCATGCTGGCCCTGCCGTCGCTGCTGCTGGCTGTGGCGATTGTCGCGATCCTCGGCCCTGGCCTGATCAACACCGTGATTGCGATCGCGATCGTGTCGCTGCCGTCCTATGTCCGTCTGACCCGCGCTGCGGTGATGGGCGAACTGAACCGTGACTACGTGACTGCCGCCCGCCTCGCCGGCGCCGGCCTGCCGCGCCTGATGTTCGTCACCGTGCTGCCGAACTGCATGGCGCCGCTGATCGTTCAGGCCACCCTGAGTTTCTCCTCGGCGATTCTCGATGCTGCCGCCCTGGGCTTCCTGGGCCTTGGCGTACAACCGCCAACCCCTGAGTGGGGCACCATGCTGGCTTCGGCCCGCGACTACATCGAACGCGCCTGGTGGGTCGTGAGCCTGCCTGGCTTGACCATTTTGCTCAGCGTGCTGGCAATCAACCTGATGGGCGACGGCCTGCGCGATGCGCTGGACCCGAAACTCAAGAACGCCGCCTGAGGAGATTCCCATGTCACTGCTAGAAATCAAGAATCTCAATGTCCGCTTCGGCGACAAGACCGCCGTACCGGTGGTCGATGGCCTCGACATCTCCGTCGACAAAGGCGAAGTACTGGCGATCGTTGGCGAGTCGGGTTCGGGTAAATCCGTGACCATGATGGCGCTGATGGGCCTGATCGAGCACCCCGGCATCGTCACTGCCGACGCCCTGAACTTCGACGGCAAGGACATGCTCAAGCTGAGCAACCGCCAGCGTCGGCAGATCGTCGGTAAAGACCTGGCGATGGTCTTCCAGGACCCGATGACCGCCCTGAACCCCAGCTACACCGTGGGTTTCCAGATCGAAGAAGTGCTGCGCCTGCATTTGAAAATGTCCGGCAAGCAAGCGCGCAAGCGTGCCATCGAACTGCTCGAAAAGGTGGAAATCCCGGGCGCAGCCAGCCGTATGGATGCCTACCCGCACCAGCTGTCCGGTGGTATGAGCCAACGTGTGGCCATCGCCATGGCGATTGCCGGCGAGCCGAAACTGCTGATCGCCGATGAACCGACTACTGCGCTCGACGTGACCATCCAGGCCCAGATCATGGACCTGCTGCTGGCCTTGCAGAAAGAGCAGAACATGGGCCTGGTGCTGATCACGCATGACCTCGCGGTAGTGGCCGAAACCGCCCAGCGCGTGTGCGTGATGTATGCCGGCCAGGCCGTGGAAGTCGGCCAGGTGCCGCAGTTGTTCGACATCCCGGCGCACCCGTACAGCGAAGCGTTGCTCAAGGCGATCCCCGAGCACAGCCTCGGCGCCACGCGCCTGGCCACGCTGCCGGGTATCGTTCCCGGCCGCTATGACCGCCCGCAGGGTTGCCTGCTGTCGCCGCGGTGCCCGTATGTGCAGGAGTCCTGCCGCGCCCAACGCCCGGGCCTTGACCCGAAAAGCAACAGCCTTGCCCGCTGCTACTACCCGCTGAATCAGGAGGTGGCGTAATGGCCGTCGTACTTACCGCCCGCGACCTGACCCGTCACTACGAAGTGTCCCGTGGCCTGTTCAAGGGCCATGCCCTGGTGCGCGCACTCAACGGTGTGTCGTTCGAGCTGGAAGCCGGCAAGACCCTCGCGGTCGTGGGCGAATCCGGTTGCGGCAAATCCACCCTGGCCCGCGCCCTGACCCTGATTGAAGAGCCGTCTTCCGGCTCGCTGAAAATCGCCGGGCAAGAAGTCGCCGGTGCCGACAAGGCCCAGCGCAAGCAACTGCGCAAAGACGTGCAGATGGTGTTCCAGAGCCCTTACGCCTCGCTGAACCCGCGCCAGAAGGTCGGCGACCAACTGGGCGAGCCGCTGCTGATCAACACCAACCTGTCTGCCGCCGAGCGCCGGGAAAAGGTCCAGGCGATGATGAAGCAAGTGGGCCTGCGCCCTGAGCATTATCAGCGCTACCCGCACATGTTCTCCGGCGGCCAGCGCCAGCGAATCGCACTGGCGCGGGCGATGATGCTGCAACCCAAGGTGCTGGTGGCGGATGAACCGACCTCGGCGCTGGACGTATCGATCCAGGCCCAGGTGCTGAACCTGTTCATGGATTTGCAGCAGGAATTCAACACCGCCTACGTGTTCATCTCCCACAACCTCGCGGTGGTGCAGCACGTCGCCGACGACGTAATGGTGATGTACCTCGGCCGCCCGGTGGAAGTGGGCCCGAAGGAAGACATCTACGCACGCCCGCTGCACCCGTACACCCAGGCGTTGCTGTCGGCAACCCCCACCATTCATCCGGACCCGAACAAACCGAAGATCAAAATCGTCGGCGAGTTGCCCAACCCGTTGAACCCGCCATCCGGCTGCGCCTTCCACAAGCGCTGCCCGTACGCGACCCAGCTGTGCAGTACCGATGAACCGGTGCTGCGACCACTCGACAACCGCCAGGTGGCTTGCCACTACGCGGAGCAATTTGTGGTCTGACGTGCAAAAAAAATGCTCTGGAGGGTGAGTCCAGAGCATTCCAGTGTTCTACAGCCCTGCTTGTCGGATAGCGCATCTGTTCGGCAAGCGGGGCTTTCTTTTGCCTGCGTTACTTATGTATCGCTGTCGCCATCGTTGTAGGTGTCGCTGTCTTCGCCATCATTGTCCGGGTTCTCGGCATCGTCATCGTCCTTGGAACCGCCCTGGTTTTCGTCACCGGGCTCGGATTCACTCTTGGCCAACTGCAAGCCACCCGCCTGCACCGTCTTCGCCGCCACAAACCCCGTGCCATGGCTTTGCACAGCCGTATTGGCCCACGCGGCAGACATGCCCAATGACATCATCACCAGCACTTTGAGCAACAGCACCACACGTTGAAAGATACTCATGGTCGAATTCCGCCCAGTCAGAAGATGAATTGCGCACGACAGCCTTTTACCGTCGCCACGATAGACGCTAGACCCAATGCGGCGTTCTCGCAACACCTGGCCTGGATGGGCGGCACAATCGCTTCAATCCCCTGCGAACGGTTTTCTACGCTTCTCGCCTGTCTTTCGAAAATCGGCTCTTGATCTTTTCATAGCCGGAATTGTCCAGCCCCTCGACTCGGCACGACCCATGGAAGTTTTCAACTTCGTGGTTGAATTCGCCGTGAAACTCAAAGCTAAGACGAAGAGAGGGCAGCGAATGATCGATATCCTCTACAGTAATTTTTCCGTCTACCGCCTCATGGATGCTGTGATCACCTTCGAACGTGTAATCAATCGCCGCCACTTCCAGGCCATCATGAACACCGACTTTGAAAACATCACCTTTTTGAATGCCTGAAAGACCTGTTCGAAGAAAGTGAATGGATACCCCATTAACCCCGCCATGGTATCCAGCGACTGCAACTAGACGGGACAGTGCAGTAAGCAAGACATCATGGGTCAGCATCATATTTTGCTCAGGCACTAAAACAACGTGCATATCACCTGAAGAACCGTTTGCTTTAGGATCAGTCATGTCATCACCTCATCTTTTAAAGGGACTCGCTGCATCGCCTTTATAGACCGAAGGCAAGGCAGGGAAATACTGTCAAGTCTCACAGAGAAACGATTCAGCAAGCATGCAACACCCGCCCATTCACTTTTCTCGGGCATGAAAAAAGGCGAAGCCATGACAGCTTCGCCTTTTGGTGTACCGCTCAGATCTTAATGATGCTCACGGGTCGCGCGGAATTTCACATCCGGCCAGCGCTCTTCCATCAGCGCCAGGTTGACCCGGGTCGGGGCCAGGTAGGTCAGGTGACCACCGCCGTCGATCGCGAGGTTTTCCACGGCCTTGATCTTGAACTCTTCCAGCTTCTTCTTATCGCTGCAGTCGATCCAGCGCGCGGAGTACACGGTGATCGGCTCATAAGAGCATTCCACCTTGTATTCCTCTTTCAGGCGACTGGCCACTACATCGAACTGCAGCACACCGACGGCGCCGAGGATGATGTCGTTGCTGCGCTCCGGGAAGAACACCTGGGTGGCGCCCTCTTCCGCCAACTGCTGCAAACCCTGGCGCAGTTGCTTGGATTTCAGCGGGTCACGCAGGCGTACGCGGCGGAACAGTTCCGGGGCGAAGTGCGGGATACCGGTGAAGCCCAGCACTTCGCCTTCGGTGAAGGTGTCACCGATCTGGATGGTGCCGTGGTTGTGCAAGCCGATGATATCGCCGGCATACGCTTCTTCCAGCTGCTCACGCTCGGAGGAGAAGAAGGTCAGGGCGTCGCCGATGCGCACGTCCTTGCCGGTACGCACGTGGCGCATCTTCATGCCTTTTTCGTATTTGCCGGAGCAGATACGCATGAAGGCGATACGGTCGCGGTGCTTGGGGTCCATGTTCGCCTGGATCTTGAACACGAAGCCGGCGAATTTCTCTTCCACAGGCTCCACGGTACGCTCGTTGGCAACCCGGGCCAGCGGCTTGGGGGCCCAATTGACCACGGCATCCAGCACGTGATCGACACCGAAGTTGCCCAGGGCGGTACCGAAGAACACCGGCGTCAGCTGGCCGTCGAGGAATTCCTGCTGGTTGAACTCGTGGCAGGCGCCCTGCACCAGTTCCAGCTGGTCGACAAACCGGTCGTACTCGTCACCCAGGTGGGCGCGGGCTTCGTCGGAGTCGAGCTTCTCGATGATTTTCACATCGGTACGTTCGTGGCCGTGGCCGGCGGTGTACACAATGATGTAGTCGTCGGCCAGGTGGTACACGCCCTTGAAGTCGCGGTAGCAACCAATCGGCCAGGTGATCGGCGCAGCCTTGATCTTCAGGACGGCTTCGATTTCGTCCAGCAGTTCGATCGGGTCGCGGATGTCACGGTCGAGTTTGTTGATAAAGCTGACAATCGGCGTATCCCGCAGGCGGCACACGTCCATCAGCGCGATGGTGCGGGGCTCGACGCCTTTACCACCGTCGAGGACCATCAGCGCCGAGTCCACCGCCGTCAGGGTGCGGTAGGTGTCTTCGGAGAAGTCTTCGTGGCCCGGGGTGTCGAGCAGGTTGATCATGTGGTCGCGATACGGGAACTGCATGACCGACGTGGTAATGGAAATACCACGCTGCTTTTCCATTTCCATCCAGTCGGAGGTGGCATGGCGGTCGGATTTACGGGATTTCACCGTGCCGGCCACCGCGATCGCCTTGCCCATCAGCAACAGCTTTTCGGTGATGGTGGTTTTACCGGCATCGGGGTGGGAAATAATGGCGAAAGTGCGGCGTTTCGCGACTTCGGCGGCCTGGTGGGTCATGGGAAATCGCCTGGCAGGTGAGTCAAAAAAGGGCGGCGAGTATAGCGCAAACCCGGGGTGACGGACCACCGTTCACCCCATTGGGGGTGGCTAATTGCTGCCAAGTATGGAACCTTTTAAAAGGTAGAGACGTCCACTCCCCTGCTATCGCACTCGTAACAGGGGCTGAAAAATCAGCAAGTTAGCCTGACGAGGCTGCGCTCATGGCTCGACCGCATACCGCGTTGCCGGTACGGGCGAGCTGCTATTCGCGACCACATTCGCCGACAGCCAGGAATGGCATTGCCGCTCGGAAATGTGTTCGCCGACAAAAGAAAAAAGGAGTCCGCCTGTGGCTATTCGCTATGGCAAAGGGCTGATAGGAGGAGCGGTTGTCGTCGCTCTCCTGGCCCTGCTGGTCCACTGGATCGGCATCAACACGATCGAACTGTACCGCGACGATTTGTTGTTTTACCTGCAAGCTCACTTGATCCTCGTCCTTGTTTCGATGCTGGCCGCCCTGATCGTAGGGATTCCCGCCGGTATCCTGCTGAGCCGACCCAACATGGTCGGGCGCGCAGAACGCTTCATGCAGATCTTCAACATCGGCAATACCGTCCCTCCCCTGGCCGTACTGGCCATCGCCCTCGGTGTCCTTGGCATCGGCAGCGGCCCCGCGATCTTCGCGCTGTTCCTCGCCTCGTTGCTGCCCATCGTGCGCAACACCTATGAAGGCCTGAAAAACGTTCAAGGTTCCCTGAAAGAAGCCGCCGTCGGCATCGGCATGACGCCGCGCCAGGTGCTGTTTCGCGTGGAATTGCCCAACGCCGTGCCGATCATCATCGGCGGTGTGCGCGTGGCCCTGGCGATCAACGTCGGTACCGCGCCCCTGGCGTTCCTGATTGGCGCCAACAGCCTGGGCAGCCTGATCTTCCCCGGCATCGCCCTGAACAATCAGCCGCAACTGCTGCTCGGCGCCGCATGCACCGCGCTGCTGGCCTTGCTGCTCGACGGTCTGGTGACCATGGCCAGCCGCCTTTGGCTGGAACGCGGGTTGCGTCCGTCTTAAGGCTTTGGCCCCGTCTTGGGCCTGAAACAGGAATTCACATGAAAAAACTGACATTGATATTGAGCTGCGTCCTGCTGTTCGCAGGGTTTGCGCAAGCCGCTGAAAAACCGGTCATCCGCATCGGCGCCCGGGTGTTCACTGAACAGACCCTGCTCGCCGAAATCACCTCCCAGTACCTGCGCACCAAGGGCTACGACACCCGTGTGACCGGCGGCCTGGGCAGCAACCTGGCGCGCAGTGCCCAGGAAAGCGGGCAACTGGACCTGATCTGGGAATACACCGGCGTGTCGCTGGTGGCCTACAACCACGTCGACGAGAAGCTCGACAGCGAACAGTCCTACGCCCGAGTGAAAGAACTCGACGCGAAAAAAGGCCTGGTCTGGCTCTCCCCGTCGAAATTCAGCAACACCTACGCCCTGGCCCTGCCAGAGAACGTGGCCAAGGAATTCCCGCAGATCAACAGCATCAGCGACCTGACCGCGGCACTGGCCGAGAAAACCAAGGAAAACCGCCTGGTGGCCCTGGACACCGAGTTCGCCAACCGTTCCGACGGCATGGCCGGCATGGTCAAGCTGTACGACATGAACCTGACCCGCAAGAACACCCGGCAGATGGACGCCGGCCTGGTGTACACCGCGCTGCGTAATGGCCAGGTGTTTGCCGGCTTGGTCTACACCACCGACGGTCGCCTGAACGCCTTCAAATTGAAGCTGCTGGAAGACGACAAGCACTACTTCCCGGACTACACCGCCGCGCCGGTGGTGCGTCAGGTTTACCTCGATGCCCATCCGCAACTGGCCGCTGATCTCAAGCCACTGGCTGCGCTGTTCGACGACGAAACCATGCGCCAGCTGAACGCGCGGGTCGACGTCGACCACGAAAGCCCGTCCGCCGTGGCCGCAGATTTCCTGCGCCAGCATCCGATCAACTAAGAGGAGAAGACATGGAATTCCTGAACGCCTTTTCCCATCTTGATTGGGCCCAAGTCCTGCACCTGACCTGGCAGCACATCACCCTGGTCGGCATTGCAGTGATCCTCGCAATCGTCGTCGGCGTGCCCCTGGGCGTGCTGATGACCCGCTTCCCGACGCTCGCCGGCCCATTGCAAGCCAGTGCCACGGTGTTGCTGACCGTGCCGTCGATTGCGCTGTTCGGCCTGCTGCTGCCGTTCTACTCCAAGTTCGGCCAGGGCCTGGGGCCGATGCCGGCGATCACCGCCGTGTTCCTCTATTCCCTGTTGCCCATCATGCGTAACACCTACCTCGCCCTCACCGGCGTTGAGCCAGGCATTCGCGAGGCCGCCAAAGGCATCGGCATGACCTTCGGCCAGCGCTTGCGCATGGTCGAGCTGCCGATTGCCGTACCGGTGATCCTCGCCGGTGTGCGCACCGCCGTCGTCATGAACATTGGTGTGATGACCATCGCCGCCACCATCGGCGCCGGTGGCCTGGGTGTACTTATTCTGGCTTCCATCAGCCGCAGCGACATGTCGATGCTGATCGTTGGCGCCGTGCTGGTCAGTCTCCTGGCCATCTTCGCCGACCTGCTTCTGCAATGGCTGCAACGCACGCTGACTCCAAAAGGACTGCTCAAATGATCGAACTTCAAAACCTGACCAAGACCTTCCAAAGCAACGGCAAGACCATCACCGCCGTTGATTCCGTAAGCCTGACCGTCAACGAAGGCGAAATTTGCGTATTCCTCGGCCCCTCGGGCTGCGGCAAGAGCACCACGCTGAAGATGATCAACCGCCTGATCAAGCCGACCTCCGGCAAGATCCTGATCAACGGCGAAGACACCACCGACCTCGACGAAGTGACCCTGCGTCGCAACATCGGCTACGTGATCCAGCAGATCGGTCTGTTCCCGAACATGACCATCGAAGAGAACATCGTGGTGGTGCCCAAGTTGCTGGGCTGGGACAAGCAGAAATGCCACGACCGCGCCCGCGAGTTGATGAGCATGATCAAGCTCGAACCCAAGCAGTACCTGCATCGCTACCCGCGTGAACTGTCCGGCGGCCAGCAGCAGCGGATCGGCGTGATCCGCGCCCTGGCGGCGGATGCACCGTTGCTGCTGATGGATGAGCCGTTCGGCGCGGTCGACCCGATCAACCGCGAGATGATCCAGAACGAGTTTTTCGAGATGCAGCGCGCGCTGAACAAGACCGTGATCATGGTCAGCCACGACATCGACGAAGCCATCAAGCTGGGTGACAAGATCGCGATCTTCCGCGCCGGCAAGCTGCTGCAGATCGACCACCCGGACACCCTGCTGGCCCACCCTGCCGACGAATTCGTCAGCAACTTCGTTGGCCAGGACAGCACCCTCAAGCGCCTGCTGCTGGTGAAGGCTGAAGATGCGGCGGACAACGCGCCGTCGGTCAGCCCGGAAACCCCGGTGGCGGATGCCCTGGAGCAGATGGATGAGCTGGACCGTCGCTACGTGGTGGTCACCGATGCCGAGAACAAGGCCCTGGGTTATGTGCGACGTCGCGACCTGCATCGTCAGACCGGTACCTGCGGCCAGTACCTGCGGGAATTCAACGCCACGGCGGCGTATGACGAGCATTTGCGCATCCTGCTGTCGCGGATGTACGAGTTCAACCGCTCGTGGTTGCCGGTGATGGATGCGGAGCGGGTGTTCCTCGGGGAAGTGACCCAGGAGTCGATTGCCGAGTACCTGAGTTCCGGTAAGTCCCGTGGGGGCAAGACCAGCATTGTGTCGCCTGCCGAGACAGCACTGGCCTGACCTGACACACAGCGGTCAAAATGTGGGAGCGGGCTTGCTCGCGAAGGCGGAGTGTCAGTCACCGGATGCATTGGCTGATACACCGCCTTCGCGAGCAAGCCCGCTCCCACATTGGATCTTCACTGTACCCGCAACACCTCAAATTGCCCCTACCGGGGAACATCAATCCGTCATACCGGTCGGTTACATAAGTAGCTGCACGCGACCGCACGACGAACGCGTGCAAAAACGCGACATTTTTAGTTGATCTATAGCCCCTCACGTCCTAAAGTTCGCGCCGAACGTCCATGCTGGAAACGATCCATCCGGCTCAAGTACTGACGACGAGACAGCAAGGCCAAGGGAAGCGGTTGATCCCATGGCCTTTTTGCTTTCGGCGACATGCCTTGGGAAGTAGGCGAACCAAAGTGGGGATACGGAGGACGTTCATTTGCACCCATTGATCAATCTAGTTTGCCAGTAGGAGTTCCCAGCATGTCGATCCAGGTCGAAGACTATTTCGCGCGCGCCACTTTTGACAAAATGAAGGCGTTCGCCGACACCCAGGAAACCCCGTTCGTGGTGATCGACACCGCGATGATCAGCCAGGCCTACGATGACCTGCGCGCCGGTTTCGAATTCGCAAAGGTGTATTACGCCGTCAAGGCCAACCCGGCCGTCGAGATCATCGACCTGCTCAAGGACAAGGGTTCGAGCTTCGACATCGCGTCGATCTACGAGCTGGACAAGGTCATGGACCGCGGCGTCAGCCCCGACCGTATCAGCTACGGCAACACCATCAAGAAATCCAAGGACATCCGCTACTTCTACGAGAAGGGCGTGCGGCTGTTCTCCACCGACTCCGAAGCCGACCTGCGCAACATCGCCAAGGCCGCCCCGGGTTCGAAAGTGTATGTGCGTATCCTCACCGAAGGCTCGACCACGGCCGACTGGCCGCTGTCGCGCAAATTCGGCTGCCAGACCGACATGGCCATGGACCTGCTGATTCTCGCTCGCGACCTGGGCCTGGTGCCTTACGGCATCTCCTTCCACGTCGGCTCGCAGCAGCGTGACATCAGCGTGTGGGACGCGGCGATTGCCAAGGTCAAAGTGATCTTCGAGCGCCTGAAGGAAGAAGACGGCATCCACCTGAAGCTGATCAACATGGGCGGTGGCTTCCCGGCCAACTACATCACCCGCACCAACAGCCTGGAAACCTACGCCGAGGAAATCATCCGCTTCCTCAAGGAAGACTTCGGTGACGATCTGCCGGAAATCATCCTGGAGCCGGGCCGTTCGTTGATCGCCAACGCCGGGATCCTGGTCAGCGAAGTGGTACTGGTTGCGCGTAAATCCCGCACCGCCGTCGAGCGCTGGGTATACACCGACGTGGGCAAATTCTCCGGCCTGATCGAAACCATGGACGAAGCCATCAAGTTCCCGATCTGGACCGAGAAGAAAGGCGAGATGGAAGAAGTGGTCATCGCCGGCCCGACCTGCGACAGCGCCGACATCATGTACGAGAACTACAAGTACGGCCTGCCGCTGAACCTGGCGATTGGTGACCGGATGTACTGGTTGTCCACCGGTGCGTACACCACCAGCTACAGCGCAGTTGAATTCAATGGCTTCCCGCCATTGAAATCGTTCTACCTGTAAACGCACGCCCTGATCGTTCCCACGCTCTGCGTGGGAACGCATCCGGTGACGCTCTGCGTCACGCCGTTAGAGCGGACGCAGAGCGTCCAGGGCGGCATTTCCACGCAGCGCGTGGGAACGATCAAGTTCAATCGCATGCTCTTGATAGATCTCGGCCATTGCCCGTATCTGCGGCTCATTGGCGGCACACAACGCCTTGTGCGCCACCCGCAAGAACTTCAAATTCCCGCCCGCCAGTGCCTTGCGCAACCATTCCAGTGCCGTTTCTATCTCGCCCCGGTCCGCCAACACCGCCGCATAACTGAACTGCCCGCGAAAATCCCCGCCTTCTGCTGACTGGCGATACCACGCCACCGCCGCCTCCAGATCCCTCGGGCAGTACTGCCCTTCTTCCAGATAACGCCCCAGCAGGTTCATCGACTTGGCATGGCCCAGTTCCGCCGCCTGTCGATAACACGCCAGCGCCTGGGCTTGATCCTCGGCAACCCCGCGCCCGGTCGCCAGCAGGTTGGCGTAGTTGTACAAACCCCAATCCAGCCCGGCCTCGGCCGCCCGACGATATTCCCGGGCCGCCGCCACGGCATCCGCCTCGCAACCCCAGCCATGCTCCAGGCAACGCCCGAGCATATTGCGCGCCATCAAATGCCCGCCCTTGGCGGCGATGCGGAACCAGCGCATTGCCAGTGCTTCATCGCGCTCGATGCCGCGCCCTTCCAGCAGGATTTGCCCGAGCAGCGCCTGGGCATCCACCACACCCTCTTTCGCGGCGATCAAAATCGCCTGGGCGGCGCGCACCGGGGAGTCGTCGAGCATGCTCTGCAATTGCTCAACGTTGAGGACTTCTTCACGGCGCAATAAAAAGCCCACGGTCAGACCTCAACCCAGCGGCGCAGCAGGTTGTGATAGGTGCCGGTGAGCTGGATCAGCGCGGGGTGGTCGGGCACGTCGCGGCTCAGTTGCTGGATCGCCCCGTCCATCTCGAACAGCAAGGTGCGCTGGCTGTCCTCGCGCACCAGGCTTTGGGTCCAGAAAAACGAGGCGTAGCGCGCGCCACGGGTAACGGCGTTGACCTTGTGCAGGCTGGAGCCGGGGTACAGCACCATGTCGCCCGCCGGCAACTTGACCCGCTGCAGGCCGAAGGTGTCCTGGATTTCCAGCTCGCCGCCGTCGTAGTCGTCGGGGCCGCTGAAAAATACGGTGGAGGAAAGGTCAGTGCGCACCCGCTCGTGGCTGCCCTTGGACTGGCGCACGGCGTTGTCGATATGGAAGTCGAAACTGCCACCGGCGGTGTAACAGTTGAGCAATGGCGGGAAGACCTTGTGCGGTAACGCCGCTGACATGAACAGCGGATTTTTCCACAGGCGATCAAGGATCGCCGCGCCGATTTCCTTTGCCAGCGGGTGGCCTTCCGGCAGTTGCAGGTTGTGTTTGGCCTTGGCCGATTGGTGCCCGGCAGTGATTTTGCCGTCGGCCCACTCGGTGTGCGCCAGGGCTTCGCGGATGCGCAGCACTTCCTCGCGAGAGAACAGGCCGGGAATGTGCAGCAACATGGAGGCATTACCTGAAAACAGTGAGACGCCAATGGTAGTGATTCTTATTGACTGTGTACAACCCTACTCCCGCCCAAAGGACGAACGAGATCGTCAAAACCGTAAGCAAAAAGTGTAAAGAACGTAAATTCAGTGCGAATAGTAATGTATCGCAATTGATATGAAGTCTTGTTCTCCCTATATTCCGCGGCCTCACCTCCTTGGGGAAAGGACACTTTCATGCCGCGCACTTCGATAAAAACACCTGCCAGTTCACCACGTTTGCTGGCCTCGGCCATCGGCGTTGCCATCAGCGCCAGCTCTGCCGCCCAAATGGCGCAAGCTGCTGAAGACACCGAGCAGAAAGGCGAGCGCAACAGCATTTCCCTGGGAGCCACCAGCATCACCGGCCAGGAACAGGACAGCACGTCCTACCAGGTCGAAAAAGCCTCCTCGCAGAAGTACACCGCGCCGCTGGTAGATACTCCGCGCTCGGTCACCGTGGTGCCGCAGCAAGTGCTCAAGGACACCGCCGCCACCTCGTTGCAGGACGCCTTGCGCACCGTGCCGGGGATTACCTTCGGCGCCGGTGAAGGCGGCAACCCGCAGGGCGACCGTCCGTTCATTCGCGGCTTCGACGCCCAGGGCGATACCTACCTCGACGGCGTGCGCGACACGGGCGGCCAGAGCCGCGAGATCTTCGACATCGAATCCATCGAAGTCAGCAAAGGCCCCAACTCGTCATTCGGCGGCCGCGGCTCGGCCGGCGGCAGTCTCAACCTGGTGAGCAAGACGCCACAGGCGCGGGACTTCACCAACGGTGGCTTCACCTACGGCTCCGACCAGACCCGCCGCTATGTGCTCGACGTCAACCGTCAGTTCCTCGACAGCGCGGCCTTCCGCCTGAACCTGATGAGCCACGAACAGAACGTCGCCGGGCGTGATGCCGTCAACTACGACCGCTGGGGCGTGGCGCCGTCGCTGACCTTCGGCCTGGGCACTCCGACCCGAGTCAACTTCAGCTACTACCACATGGAAAGCAACGACCTGCCGGATTCGGGCATTCCGTATAGCTACAGCAACAGCGGCGCAAGAGCCGCCCACGTGCATGACAAGCCAACCGACGGCGGCGACAGCAACAACTTCTACGGCCTCAAGGATCGCGACTTCCGCAAGACCCGCGCCGACATCAGCACGTTCTCCATCGAGCACGACCTGAACGACAACATGACGCTGAAAAACACCCTGCGCCACGGCAACACCGGCCAGGACTATATCGTCACGCAACCCGACGACAGCCAGCACAACGTCAACCAGTTCGGCACCGTGTGGCGCCGAGCGAACACCCGCGTGTCCACCACCGAGACCACCACCAACCAGACCGATCTGTTTGGCAGCTTCCAGGCGCTGGGCTTCAAGAACACCTACTCCACCGGGCTGGAATTCACCGGCGAAGAAACCCGCTACAGCGGCTACACCGTCAGCCCGAACAGCAACCCCGGTTGCCCGGCGCCCGGCAAAGGCGGCCAGTGCACCTCGCTGGGCAACCCGAACCCGGACGATGCCTGGACCGGCAGCATTGCGCGCAACTACAACGGCACCAACACCAAGGCCACCAGCCGTGCCGCCTATGTGTTCGACACCATCGAGCTGGACCCGAAATGGCTGCTGAACGTCGGCCTGCGCTACGACACCTTCGACACCGTGGCCAACACCAATGCGGTGCCGACCGCCACCGTCAAGGCCCGCAGCAAGATCAAGAACGACAGCCAGTTCTTCAACTGGCAGGCGGGCCTGGTCTGGAAGCCGGTTGAAAACGGCAGCATCTATGCCTCCTACGCCACCTCAGCCTCACCGGCCGGCGGCCTGGTAGGTGAAGGCGCCGACGGCAACCCGCTGTCTGCCGGCGCCGCCACCAGCGACCTGAAACCGGAAGAGACCGTCAACTACGAGCTGGGCACCAAGTGGGACATGTTCCACGACCGCCTGTCCCTGACCGCTGCGGTGTTCCGCACCGAGAAGAAAAACACGCGGATCCTGGTGGACGCGCTGACCTATGAAAACGGTGGCGAATCCCGCGTCGACGGCCTGGAGCTTTCCGCCAGCGGCAAGCTGACCGATCAATGGCAAGTGTTCGCCGGCTACAGCTACCTGAAAAGCGAACTGGTGGACCCGGGCCTGAACGGTCGTAACGGTGTCGTCAGTGCCGGCTCGAACAAAGGCAACCAGATGCCCAACACGCCGAAGAACACCTTCAGCCTGTGGACGACGTATGACGTGACACCGAAGCTCACCATCGGCGGCGGCGCGTTCTATGTCGACGAGGTCTACGGCGATGCGGGCAACACCGTCTACGTGCCGTCCTACACCCGCTACGACGCCATGGCCAGCTACAAGCTGACCAAGAACGTCGACCTGCAGTTGAACGTGCAGAACCTCACCGACAAGACCTACTACGACAAGGCCTATGCCTCGCATTTTGCCAACCAGGCAGCCGGGCGTACGGCCCTGCTGACCACCAGTTTCCATTTCTAAACCGATACAAATGACTGCACGAAACCCCACGCATCGGATGCGTGGGGTTTTTGCGTGTAAAAAAGAATCTTTCTCGACAACTCGCGGCATAATGCGCGCCGTGAAACACCTAACCTGATGACGAGGCCGTACGACGTGTTGAAGAAAACCCTGTTCCAGTTGCATTGGTTCTTCGGCATTACCGCCGGGCTGGTGTTGGCCTTGATGGGGATCACCGGCGCAACGGTGTCGTTCCAGGATGAAATCATCGAGTTGCTGAACCCGACGGTGTTGACGGTGGAAAAGCGTCCGGCCGGGGTACTGCCGCCCGCTGAACTGGTGCACCTGCTGGAAGCCCGCGAAGGCAAAGTCGTGTCGATGCTCACGGTGCAGCCCGACAGCACCAACGCGGCCAAGGTCTGGTTCACCCCACCGCCCGGTGAACGTCGCGGGCAGATGCGCTACTTCGACCCGTACACCGGCGACTACCTGGGCGATGCCGTCGGCCAGGAATTCTTCGGCTTCGTGCTGCAACTGCACCGCTTCCTCGCCATCGGCGACACCGGCCGGCAAATCACCGGCGCCTGCACGCTGATCCTGGTGTTCTTCTGCCTTTCGGGCCTGTACCTGCGCTGGCCGCGCCAGGTGGCAAGCTGGCGTGCATGGCTGGCGGTGGACTGGCGCAAGAAAGGCCGCAGTTTCAACTGGGACCTGCACTCGGTATTCGGCACCTGGTGCCTGCTGTTCTATCTTCTGGCGGCACTGACCGGACTGTTCTGGTCCTACGAGTGGTACAGCAACGGCATGACCAGACTGCTGTCCGACGCGCCGCAGAACGAACGCGTACGCAAGCGCGGCCCGGCCCCCGAAGGGCCTGCGCCGGTGGCCAATTACGCCGCGATCTGGAGCAGCATCTACAGCAACGCCGGCCCCGGCTTGAGCGGCTACAACATCCGCATGCCCGCGGTCGCCGGCCAACCCGCCACCGTCTACTACCTGCTGAAGACCTCGCCCCACGATCGCGCGCTGAACCAGATCAACCTCGACCCGGCCACCGGCGAAGTCAAATCCCATGACACCTACGCCAGCAAAAGCTTCAAGGCGCAGATCCTGACCAGTATCTATGCGCTGCACACCGGCAGCTACTTCGGCCTGCCCGGCCGGATCATCCTGACGTTCAGCGCGCTGCTGATGCCGCTGTTCTTCATCACCGGCTGGCTGCTGTATCTGGACCGCCGCCGCAAGAAACGCCAGGTGCGCGATGCCCGCAAAGGCCTGACCGGCAACCACAGCGACGCGCCGGCCTGGCTGATCGGCTTTGCCAGCCAGAGCGGCTTTGCCGAGCAACTGGCCTGGCAGACCGCCGGGCAGTTGCAGGCCGCCGGCGTGCCAGTGAACGTGCAGTCGCTGGGCAGCGTCAGCGAAGAGGATTTGCGCCAATCGAGCCATGCGCTGTTCGTGGTCAGCACCTTCGGCGACGGCGAGGCACCGGACAGCGCCCGCGGTTTCGAGCGCAGCGTGCTCGGCCAGGACCTGTCCCTCAAGGGCCTGAACTACTCGGTGTTGGCCCTGGGTGATCGCCAGTACCAACACTTCTGCGGCTTCGCACGGCGCCTGCATTTCTGGCTGACCAACCAGGGCGGCAACCCGCTGTTCGCCCCGGTGGAAGTCGACAGCGGCGACACCGATGCGTTGCTGCACTGGCAACAACAACTGGGCCAACTGACCGGCCATGCACCCGCTGCGGCATGGGCCAGCGCGACCTATGAAAACTGGACCCTGAAGCAACGCACCCTGCTCAACCCGCACAGCAGTGGCTCCGGCGTCTATTTGCTCGGGCTCACCCCGCCAGCCCCCCGAGACTGGCTGGCCGGCGACCTGGTGGAAGTGCTGCCACGCAATTGCCCATGGGCCATCGAACACTTCCTGGAAGGCCTGGGACTGGCCGGCAGCGAAGGTGTGGTAGTCGACGGCCTTGCACACACCCTCGACCAGGCCCTGGCCGGCCGCCAACTGCCGGACAATCGCGCACACCTGGTGGGCCTGCATGCCCAGGCGCTGGTCAATGCACTGGTGCCGCTGGGCATGCGCGAATACTCCATCGCCTCGATTGCCAGCGACGGTGTGCTGGAGCTGATCGTGCGCCAGGAGCGTCACCCCGATGGCAGCGTGGGCGTGGGTTCCGGCTGGTTGACCGAACATGCACCGCTGGGTTCGACCATCAGCCTGCGAGTGCGGCGCAACAGTGGTTTCCATCTGCCGACCGAGCCGCTCCCGATGATCCTGCTGGGCAACGGCACCGGCCTTGCCGGGTTGCGCAGCCTGCTCAAGGCGCGGGTTGCCGACGGCCAGCAGCGCAACTGGCTGCTGTTTGGCGAACGCAATATCGCCCACGACTACCACTGCCAGGATGAGTTGCAAGGCTGGCTGGCCAGCGGTGACCTGGCGCTACTGGACCTGGCCTTTTCCCGGGATCAGGCAGAGAAAATCTACGTTCAGGACCGCCTGCGTGAGTCGGCGGATGTGCTGCGTAAATGGGTGGCGGATGGCGCCGCGATTTACGTCTGCGGCAGTTTGCAGGGGATGGCGGCGGGAGTGGATCAGGTGCTGCACGATGTGCTGGGCAGCGAAGCCGTCGAACGCTTGATCGAGCAGGGCCGCTACCGCCGGGATGTTTACTGACCCCCTGAAGATACACCGATCAAAATGTGGGAGCGGGCTTGCTCGCGAAGGCAGTGGATCAGTCCATACATCTGTTGACTGACACACCGCCTTCGCGAGCAAGCCCGCTCCCACATTGGCTCTTCTTCAGTAGGTAGATTGCATTGCAATCACACTGGCGCCAGCTTCTGCTCAAACACCGAAACCCCATCCAGGTCCCGCAAAATCACCGTCAGCTCCGCCGTCTGCCCGTCAATCTGCACCTCGCCAAAAAACTGGAACCCGGCAAACGGCGAGCTGTTCTGCACCGTCGGCGCCTTCTCGAACACCACTTCCGGGCCAAAGGTTTTATCCAGCGGATTAGGCCCGAAACTCCCGGCATTCAACGGCCCGGCGACAAACTCCCAGAACGGCTCAAAATCCTGAAACGCCGCCCGATCCGGATGGTAATGATGGGCCGCGCAGTAATGCACATCCGCCGTCAGCCACACGTGATTACGCACCTGCTGCGCCCGCAGAAACGCGAGCAATTCGGCAGTTTCCAACTCGCGCCCCTGGGCCGGGCCCGGGTCGCCGTTGGCGATCGCTTCCCAACGCGGCACGCCGGGGCTGACCTCACCGTCGGGCACGCCCAGGCCAATGGGCATGTCGGCGGCGATGACTTTCCACTGCGCCTGGGAGGCCTTCAATTCGCGCTTCAGCCAGTCCAGTTGCTCACGCCCAAGGAACGGTTTTTCACCGCCAAGGTTGTCATCGTTCGGCCCGCGATAGCTGCGCATGTCCAGCACAAACACATCCAGCAACGGGCCGTAGCTGAGCTTGCGATAAATCCGCCCGCCCTGGTCGGCGCTTTGCCGGCGCATCGGTGAATATTCCAGCCAGGCCTGGCGCGCACGGCCTACCAGGGTATTGATGTCGCGAGTCTTGTAGCGTTCATCCAGTTGCTTGCTCGGCGACCAGTTGTTGATCACCTCGTGGTCGTCCCACTGCCAGATCTGCGGCACTTCGGCGTTGAAGCGACGTACGTTCTCGTCCATCAGGTTGTAGCGGTAGTTGCCCCGGTATTCATTCAGGGTTTCAGCGACTTTGCTTTTGGCTTCAGTGATGATGTTGCGCCAGATGCGTCCGTCCTCGGTGGTCAGTTGCGCGGGCACCGGGCCGTCGGCGTAGATGGTGTCGCCGCTGTGAATGAAGAAGTCCGGCAGGCGCAGGCGCATGGCTTCGTAGATGCGCATGCCGCCGATGTCCGGGTTGATGCCGAAGCCCTGGCCGACGGTGTCGCCGCTCCACACAAAGCGGATATCCCGGCGCTGCTGCGGCACGCTGCGCAGGTGACCGAACCAGGGCTCGCTGGCCACGCCGGTCTGGGCATCTTCAAAGTGCACACGGTAGAAAATCGCCTGGTCGACGGGCAGGCCGGTGAGTTCGACACGGGCGGTGAAATCGGTGCGGCTGTCGGCCAGGGGCGAGACGAATTTGCGCGGGTTGCTGAATACGCTGCGGGTGTCCCACTCCACCACCATCCGGGCCGGGCGGTCGCTGCGGCTCCAGATCATCGCGCGGTCGCCCAGCAGGTCGCCGGACTGCACGCCGTCGGTGAGTTGCGGGCGATCCTTGACCGAGGCGATCACCGCAGGCGCGAGGCCCGGCAGCAACAGGCCTGCGCCGACGGCTTGCATCACGCGGCGGCGGCCGAGATTGAAGTGGCTCATGCGGGTTCCCTCTCGAGCAGCAAAAGGGAAACTTAAGCATGACGGGATGAACGAGTTATGACACCGGCCTTATTGCTCACGGAGGTCAAATGTGGGAGCTGGCTTGCCTGCGATAGCCTCAACTCGGTTGCGTTGATACACCGAGGTGCCTGCATCGCAGGCAAGCCAGCTCCTACATGAACCGCGTTATGCCTGGGCGGGTGCGACAGAAAGTTCTACGGTCTCAGGGCGCTTGAGGAATGCATACACCACGGCCGTCAACAAACTGCCCGCCACGATCGCCAGCAGGTACAGCAGCGCATGGTTGATCGCATTCGGGATCAGCATCACAAACAATCCACCATGGGGCGCCATCAGCTTGCAGCCGAAATACATCGACAGCGCACCGGTCAGCGCACCGCCGGCGATGCTTGCCGGGATTACCCGCAGCGGGTCCTTGGCAGCAAACGGAATTGCGCCTTCAGAGATAAAGCACATGCCGAGGATTAGCGCGGCCTTGCCGGCTTCACGCTCGGTCTGGGCGAACTTGCGCCGCGCCAGGAAGGTGGCGATGCCCATGCCAATCGGCGGCACCATGCCGGCGGCCATGGTCGCGGCCATGGGGGCACCGCTTTGCGCTGCCAGCAGGCCGACGGAAAACGCGTAGGCTGCCTTGTTGATCGGGCCACCGAGATCGACGCACATCATGCCGCCCAGCAAGATGCCCAGCAGCACGGCGTTGGTGGTGCCCATGGTGCTGAGAAAATCCGTGAGGCCGGTGAGCATCTTCGCCACCGGCGGCCCTACCAGGTAAATCATCGCCAGGCCGGTGAACAGACTCGCCAGCAACGGGATGATCAGGATCGGCTTGAGGGCTTCCAGGCTCTGGGGCAAACGGATCGCGCGGCTGATGAATTTGACGCAGTAGCCGGCGAGAAAGCCGGCGAAGATCCCGCCGATAAACCCCGCGCCCAAGGTGCTGGCCAGCAGGCCACCGATCATGCCGGGGGCCAATCCAGGACGGTCGGCAATCGAGTAGGCGATGTAACCCGCCAGCAGCGGCACCATCAGCATGAACGCCTGGTCGCCGACGGTTTTCAGCGCGGCGGCCAGGGTGCCTTTTTCTTCAAAGGCATGAATGCCGAACACGAATGACAGGGCGATCAGCAGACCGCCCGCCACCACCATCGGCAGCATGAACGACACGCCGGTGAGCAAGTGTTTGTAGACACCGGTCTTCTCCGGTTTGGCTGCGGCACCACTGGCAGCGGATTCCTGCTTGCCTTCGGCCAGCGCCTTGTTGAGGGTCGCCTCGGATTGCTTGAGCGCGATCCCGGTGCCGCAGCGATAGATTTTCTTGCCGGCAAAGCGCTCGGTGGCGACTTCGATGTCGGCGGCGAGCAGCACCACGTCGGCGTCACGAATCGCCTCGGGACTCAGCGGCGTGCGGGCGCCCACGGAGCCCTGGGTTTCCACCTGCAAGTCATACCCGAGGCGCTTGGCGGTTTGCTGCAACGCTTCGGCAGCCATGAAGGTGTGGGCGACGCCGGTCGGGCACGCGGTGATCGCGACGATACGCGGCGTGCTTTTCGCCGGTGCCGCGTCAGCTACCTGCACCTGGGCCTCCTCGGCTCCGCGACGCAACACCGCGTCCACATCCTGCAACGCCTGGGCGGGCGTGCTGCGGAATACGCGTTTGCCGACAAAACGCTGCATGTCCACCGGCGTGCTGCTGACCAGCAATACCCACTCGGCGGCTTCAAGGGTGGCCGCCGACAATTGGCGTTCCGGATGCTGCACGTCGACCACTTCGACGCTGGTGCTCCAGCCCTGGCGTTGCGCGGCAGCATCCAGCAAGCGGGCGCACAGCACACTGGTGACCATGCCGTTCGGGCAGGCAGTAACAATGGCTAACTTCATGACCAACCCTCTTATTGTTCTGTCAGCGGCCGCACGTGGACGCCGCTCTGCAAAGTCTCAAGCTGCGCTTCGTCGGTGATGCCAAAGCCGATCTGCGTGACCGCCATCGCGGCAATGGCGGTGGCGCGGCCCAGGGTCTGCTCCGGCGTGTCGCCACTGAGCAAACCGTGAAGCATCCCGGCCAGCAGCGAGTCGCCGGCGCCTACGGTACTGGCCACGGTTACCTTGGGCGGCGTGGCGTGCAGCGCGGTATCCGGGCTGTACCAGCTCACACCCGCGGCACCGTCGGAGACCACCACATGCTCCACACCTTGCCGATGCAGTTGGCGGATGGCATCTGTGGAATGACCAAGGGCATCGGCCAGTTCTTCGGTATTGGGTTTGACCAACCACGGGCCGGCGTTCAATCCGGCGCGCAGCGCTTCGCCGCTGGTGTCCAGGGCGACTTTCAAGCCGAGGTTTTTCAGTTGCTGCAGCAGGCCCTGGAACCACTGAGGGGTGATGCCGCGTGGCAGGCTGCCGGCCACAACGACGGCGTCGTAGCCCGGAGCAATCCGCGCCAGTTGCTCAAGCAGTGCGTGTTGCGCCTGCTCGCTGACCAACGGGCCCGGCGCATTGACATCCGTGACCCGCCCGTCCTGCTCGGCGATCTTGATATTGCTGCGGGTTTCGCCCGGCACGCGAATAAAGGCATCGGTAAAACCACGACGGGCAATCAGCATCTCGAATGCCTGGGGATTGTCCTCACCAAGAAAGCCGCCCACGGTCACCTGATGACCAAGGTCGGCCAGCACCTGGGCCACGTTCACACCCTTGCCGGCAGCGTGGGTGATCATCGCTTCGCTGCGATTGACCTCGCCCGGTTCCAGGCGCGCCAGGCGCACCGTCAGGTCCAACGCCGGGTTCAGCGTCAGGCTTAAAATCCTTGCCATTTACACGGCCTCCACAAGCGCACGCACTTCGGCGGGGGAACCCACCGCCAGGGCTTTTTGTGCCAGGCCCTGGGCCTCGCTCAGACTGAATTCACGCACCCGAGCCTTGACCTCGGGAATGCTGCGCGCCGAGACGCTCAGCTCATCCACTCCCAGGCCGATCAGCACCGGAACTGCCAACGGGTCGGCTGCCAGCTCGCCGCACACGCCGACCCATTTGCCATGGGCATGGGCGGCGCGCACGGTGATGTCGATCAGTTGCAACACCGCCGGGTGCAGGCCGTCAGCCTGGGCCGACAGCGTCGGATGGCCACGGTCGATGGCCAAGGTGTATTGGGTCAGGTCGTTGGTGCCGACGCTGAAGAAGTCCACTTCCTTGGCCAGTACCGGCGCCAGCAACGCGGCCGACGGCACTTCGATCATGATCCCCAGTTGCAGGTCGGCCACCGGGATTTCCAGGCGCAGGCGCTCGGTCATGTCCCGGGCCTGGCGCCACTCGTCAACACTGCCAACCATGGGGAACATGATGCGCAGTGGACGGTTGTCTGCCGAACGCAACAGTGCGCGCAATTGCGCTTCCATGATCTGCGGGCGTTGCAGGGTCAGGCGAATGCCGCGCACGCCGAGGAAGGGGTTTTCTTCCTTGGCGATCGGCCAGTAAGGCAGCGGTTTGTCACCGCCCACATCAAGGGTGCGCACCACCAGCGGCCGACCGCCCAGGCCGTCGAGCACGCGGCGGTATTCGGCTTCCTGGGTGGCCTCGTCGGGCGCTTGTTTGTGGGCCATGAAAATCAGTTCGGTGCGCAGCAGGCCGATGCCTTCGGCGCCCTGCTCCACCGCGCCGGCAACCCCGGCGCTTTCGCCGATATTGGCGAATACTTCGACGGCATGGCCATCGCGGGTCAGGGCCGGTTCATGGCGTTGGGCGGCGGCGGCTTGCAGACGTTGTTCGCGGGTGTCGCGTTCGACGGTGGCGCGCTGCAAGGTGGCGGCGTCGGCGTCCACATGCAGGCGACCGCGCTGGCCATCCAGCAACAACGGCGTGCCCGAAGCCAACAGCAATACAGCAGGGCCTGCACCCACCAGCGCGGGAATGCCCAAAGCACGGGCGACGATGGCGCTGTGGGCGGTGGCGCCGCCACGGGCAGTGAGGATGCCGGCGACACGCACCGGGTCCAGGCGCGCCACGTCCGAGGGACCCACTTCGTCCATCACCAGGATGTAGGGTTCGTCCGGCTCCTGGGCGGTTTCGACGCCGCACAGTTGTGCCAGCACGCGGCGGCCAATGTCACGCAGATCGGCAGCGCGCTCGGCGAGCAAGGCGTCCTGCAACGATTCCTGCTGTTTGGCGGCGGCTTCGATCACGCTCATCCACGCGGCCTCGGCGCTTTCGCCCTGCTTGAGGCGCGTCTCGACTTCGTCGGTCAGTTCCGGGTCGTCGAGCATCTCCTGGTGGGTGATGAAGATCTCGCGGATGGCCTTGGATTTGCTGCGCTCGATCAGGCCCTGGATGTCCCGGCGCACGTCGGTCAATGCCGCGTGCAGGCGCTGGCGCTCGATCACCGGCGACTCGCCGCGCAGCGGGTATTCGAAAGGTTGCAGCACCTGGATATGCGCCGGGCCAATCGCAATGCCGGGTGCGGCGGCAATGGCCTGGATCAGGCTGCCGGACACTGGCGCGCTGATGACCGGTTCGATCTCGGCCACGGCTTGTTGGGCGCTGACTGCCGGCAACGGCTCGACTTCTTCGCCGAGGCCGTCTTCCACTGCCGCCAGCAAGGCGGGCAAGGCGTCACCGGCAATGGTTGGCTCAGCGACAAACTCCAATACCTGGCCGCGACGCGCACCGAGGCTGAGCAACTTGCTCAGGCTTTTTACCGATACCGCGCCGACGTCTCCATCGACGATGCGCACACGGATTTCACCGGCAAAACTTTTCGCCAATTGCGCGAGGATCTTCGCCGGGCGCGCATGCAGCCCGTGGGCGTTGGCCAGGGCAATGCGCACGCTTGGCCAGTCGGCTGGCAGTTCACCGCCGAGCACTTCCAGTACGGCCCGGCTGCTGGTGGCGCGGCCGAGTTCCTGGCCACGGCCTTCGATCAGCAAGGCACACAGGCGTTCGAGCAAGGTCTGGTGGGCCTCGCCGAGGCTGGCCAGGCAGAACAGGCCGCTCAAGGGCTGGCCCAGGTAACGCATGGGTTTGTCCGGAGTGACGAAGGCCAGGCCGGGACGCTTCACCGTCTGTTCGCTGTGCAACCACCACAGGCCATCGCCCAGGGGCAGCGCGTCGACTTGTTGCAGCACGGCGGCAAAGCCATTGCTCACGCAATCGGCCTGGCGCAACAGGCGTGCGCCTCTCCACACCAGTTCTTCGAAATCATCAGCCGACACGCCCAGGCCAATCATCTGTGCGTCCAGCGCCAGCTCCTGCGGCGCACCTTGCAGCAGTTTCAGCAAGGCCTCGGCAGAACTGGCGCGACGCAGGGCCTGGCCCAGGTCGGTCTCGCCGAGGGCACGGGTCAGTAGTTGCAGCAGGCGCAGGTGTTCGTCGGATTTGGCGGCAATGCCGATCGCCAGGTAGACGATCTGGCCATCGCCCCAATCCACGCCGTCGGGAAATTGCAGCAGGCGCACGCCGGTGGCGAACACCTGGTCGCGTGTTTCGGGGGTGCCGTGGGGGATGGCGATGCCCTGGCCGAGAAAGGTCGAGCCTTGGGCTTCACGCGCTTGCAAGCCACTGAGGTAACCCTCGGCGACCAGGCCATCGGCCACCAGTTTTTCAGCGAGCAGTTGCAAGGCAGCAGACTTATCCACAGCCGTCTGGCCCATGGATATCTGCTCGTGGGTGAGCTCAAGCATGCCGTTCTCCTAGTTAGTGCGGCGGGCGCACTAGGTATTATTTTGAATAAATCAGTGCAAAAGCGTTCGAATAAAATTGACTGAGTGGTCAGTTGGCAGGACCACACTCGTCGCGATAATCGTAAAAATACGCTTGCTGAAACGTTTAATCTAGAATTTATGGCAGATTACGCGTTAATTTCCCATGATTGAAGAGCCACTCGGCTGTTGAGTTGCGACAATGGTCGCCTGCAGTAATCGGTTACGATTGGACAAAATGTCGGGGCAAGCTCTAAAAAACAAGGAAATCCCGGTTTGAAACTCAGTGATATCGCGCGCATTGCCGGTGTGTCTGTGACCACCGCCAGCTACGTCATCAATGGCAAGGCCGAACAGCAACGGATCAGCAGCGCAACCGTCGAACGGGTGCGCGCCGTGGTTGAAGAACATGGCTTTACGCCCAACCCCCAGGCCGCCGGGCTGCGCAGCCGGCACACCCGTACTTTGGGTTTCATCCTGCCGGACCTGGAAAACCCCAGTTACGCACGCATCGCCAAGCTGCTCGAACAAGGCGCCCGTGCCCGCGGCTATCAATTGCTGATCGCCAGCTCCGACGACGACGCCAACAGTGAGCGGCAACTGCTGCAACTGTTCCGCGCCCGCCGTTGCGATGCGCTGTTTGTCGCCAGCTGCCTGCCGGCCACCGACGACAGCTACCGCGAACTGCAAGCCAAGGGTTTGCCGGTGATCGCCATCGACCGGGTGATGGAGTCTACGCAGTTTTGCTCGGTGGTCAGCGATGATCGCCAGGCCTGCCAGCAATTGACCAGCAGCCTGCTGCACCCGCTGCCCAAGCAGATCGTGTTGATCGGCGCGCGGCCAGAGCTGAGCATCAGCCAGGAACGTACCGCCGGTTTCAAGCAAGCGCTGAAAGACTTCAGCGGCGAAGTGCTGATCGAACAAGGCGAGTCGTTCAGCCGCGACTGTGGCCGACAGCTGATGGAGCAGTTACTGCAAAGCCTGGGGCATTTGCCTGACGCACTGGTGACTACGTCCTACGTCCTGCTGCAAGGGGTGTTTGACGCGCTGCATGACTTCCCGCTCAAATCCCGGCCACTGCGACTGGGGACGTTTGGCGACACCCAACTGCTGGATTTCCTGCCGCTGCCGGTGAATGCCATGGCCCAGCAGCATCAGTTGATTGCCGACACCGCGCTGCGCCTGGCGCTGGCGGCCATTGAAGAACAGCACTACGAACCCGGCGTGCATGCCATCGGCCGTACGTTCAAGCAGCGGATTCACTCGGAGTAAGCGGTGTGGAGCTGATCGACAGCCACACCCATCTGGATTTTCCGGACTTCGATACGGACCGCCGCGAAGTCCTGAGCCGCAGTCGCCGCCTGGGCGTGCGCAGGATGGTGGTGCTCGGGGTCTATCAGCAGAATTGGCAACGGTTGTGGGACCTGGTGCAAACCGACGCGGATTTATTCGCCGCCTTCGGCCTGCACCCGGTGTATCTCGACGACCATCGCCCCGCCGACCTGACGGAACTGGGCGACTGGCTGACCCGCCTGAACGGCCACCGGCAACTGTGCGCGGTGGGCGAAATCGGCCTGGATTATTTCCTTGAAAAGCTGGACCGCGAACGCCAGCAAAGCCTGTTTGAAGCGCAACTGAAGCTGGCGGTGGATTTCCAACTGCCGGCGCTGCTGCATGTGCGCCGCAGCCACGCTGCCGTGATCGCCACCCTCAAGCGCATTCGGCTGCCACGGGGCGGAATCATCCACGCGTTTGCCGGCAGCCAGGAAGAGGCCCGCGAGTACATCAAGCTCGGCTTCAAACTGGGCCTGGGCGGCGCGGCCACGTGGCCGCAAGCCCTGCGCATGCACAAGGTGATCGCCCGGCTGCCGCTGGAAAGCGTGGTGCTGGAAACCGACTCACCGGACATGGCCCCCGTGATGTACCCCGGCCAGCGCAACAGCCCCGAACACCTGCCAGACATCTGTGCCGCCCTGGCGGAGCGCATGGGCATCAGCTCCTCAGCGCTGGCCGAGGCGAGCACCCGCACTGCCTGCGAGCTGTTCAACTGGTAGGCGCCCATCCCCGATGCATGCCTGGCCATGCCTCACACTCGAAAGGCCCCGATCAACTGCTTCAGCTCGATCACTTGCAAGGACAACTGCCGGCTGGCCTCTTCAGTCTGGTGCGCGCCCTGCGCTGCATGTTCACCGGCGCGATTGATCTCGACGATGTTCTGATCGATGTCATGGGCCACGGCAGTCTGCTGTTCGACGGCGGCGGCAATCTGCTGGTTCTGGTCGACGATCATGCCTACCGCGCCGAGGATGTTTTCGAGGGCCTGCTGGACTTTTTCCGACTGCCCCACCGTGCCATTGGCCATCTCGTGGCTGGTGCCCATGGCCTTCACCGCAGCGCCGACACCGCTGTGGAGCTTGGCAATCATCTGCTCGATCTCTTCGGTGGAGTGCTGGGTGCGCCGGGCCAAAGTGCGCACTTCATCGGCCACCACGGCGAAACCGCGTCCTTGCTCACCGGCGCGCGCGGCCTCGATGGCGGCATTCAACGCCAGCAGATTGGTCTGTTCAGCAATGCTCTTGATCACTTCCAGTACGCGACTGATGGATTGGCTGTCGATAGCCAATTGGTTGATGACCCGTACCGATTGATCGATCTCCGAAGCCAACGCCGCGATACTGCCTTGCTGGGACTGCACCAGGCCGCGTCCGCTGACGGTTTCATCGTTGACGCTGTGGGCGCTGCTGACCGCCGCCGCTGCACTGCGCGCCACTTCCTGGGCAGTGGAGGACATCTGGTTCATGGCGGTCGCCACTTGCTCGATCTGGCTGCGTTGGCCGGACACGGCCTGGTTGCTGCTGGCCGAGACTGACTCCACTTGCCCGGCCTGGTGTTCGACCTGGTTGACGGTGTGCCCTACCCGCTCGATCAGGTCATGGATCTTGGCCACGGTAGCGTTGAACACCTGGCCCAAATCCCCCAGTTCGTCGCGGCTGTGGGCGATGAAGGTGACGGTCATGTCACCGGCCGCCACCTTGTCCATCGTCGCCCCCAGGCGGCGCAAGGTGGTGCGGGTGGAGGCGTAGAAACCGGCATACAAATAGAAGATCAGCAAAAACACCGACGCCAGTGCCGCCACCAATCCGATCATGTGCGTGCGGTTTTCTGACAGGCGTTGCTCCAGTTGCTGCTCGAGAAAGGTCAGGGTGGCTTCGTCGAGCTGATAGGTCTTGGCCATCAACGTGCTGACGTCGTCGTAGAAGCCTTGCCATGGGGCGTCGAGGGTTTCGGCCACCACGACCTGCTCTTCGAACAACTCACTGCCTTGCTTGAGGCTGGCCTTGCTCGCGTCCGCCAGGCTCGCCAATGCTGCGTGGGCGGGCTTGCTGGAGCCGAGGGCATCCTGCAGTTTCAGGCCGTATTCCGCCTGGAGCTTTTCCAGTTGCTGCAGCAGCTCGTCAAAACGAGTGCTGGACGACGAATTGAGAAAACCCTGGCCCAACGAATAAGCCCCCATGGCCCGGCCTTCCCCCAGGGTCTGGGTGACTTGTGGGGTAACGCTGGTGATCAGTTCACTGAGTTGGCGCAGGTCGCCCTGGGGGTCACGGCTCAAACCCGACTGGCTGGCGATGATCTGGCTGAGCATCTGCGCCTTGTTGAGGAGTTTGCCGATCAGCGCGCTTTTGCTGAGCAGTGAAGTTTCCTGTTGCTGGGCCTTGAAGGCGGCGATCATTTCATCGCGCTTGGCTTCGAAGGCGGCGGCCTGTTCTGGGTCGGCGGACAGGGCGTGGAAGCTTTGCAGGCGCTGCAGCAGGCTGTCTTCGAGGGCGATGATTTTGTTTTCGATATCACCGGCCTTGCCTGATTGGCCGAGGGTTGCGTTGATCTGTACCTGGTTGTTCAGGGTTTCCAGGTCACGGCGCAGGGCCAGGCTGCTGCCCAGCAGGTCGAGGCTTTGCAGCTCGATGCGAGTGCCCTGGAATTCACGCCAGGAATCGCGCACCAGGTAGTAGTTGGTGGCCAGCATCGGCAACAGGAACAGCACGCTGATAAGGCTGAACTTCATGCCGAAGGTCAGGCGGTTCATGAACGCGACGGCGGGATAGAGCAAGCTCTTCACAGGTGAACTCCCTTTTCTTTTATTTTTATTGAGGGCGCAGGGCGGCGGCAGATAGCCACTATTTGGCGCTCTGTCTGTATAGCTCAATTCGAAAAGGAGGTTTGTAACTTAAGGTTAACGAGGTAGGAGCGAGCTTGCCCGCTCCTACAGGGGGGGCAAATCAGGGCAGCACGGTCCAGATGGCAAAGCCGGCGTACCACAGCACGGCGGCACGCAGCAGCAACTCCCAGATACGATCAAGGCTGTTGATGCCCTCGGCGCCTACCACCGGTGACGGGATCTCCGCGGCCACCAGGCCCACCTTCTCCACCAGTTGCGCAGCACTGATGTCCCAGCTCAGCAGCTCATGCAGCATCACCCGGCCGACCGCCACAAAGTTGCCGACCAGGGCAAAACTCGCCGCCAGCAAACGTACCGGCAACCAGTCGAAGGCATGGCGCAACTGCCCGGCACGCTCGGCCACCAGCGGGTTCTTGCTGTTCTCGGTCGCCAGCGCCAGCAGACGGTAGGCCAGGGCGGCCACCGGCCCGAGGAGGAAGTACCAGAAAATCACCGCGAAGAAGCTTTGGTAGGCCTGCCACAACAGATGGCCCTGGACCCGCTCCAGCAACTGTTCACCACTGTCGGCGCTGATGCTCAAGTCACGTTCGGCCACATGTTCGGCCGCTTGCAGGTCACCCCGGCGCCAGGCATCACGGAACGGGCCCAATCCGGCCAGGAGATCGCCACGGCCCAGGCTGTAGATCACCACCAGCAGGTGCACCGGCAGCGCCAACAGGCCATAGGCCACTGGCTCCAGCACCAGCAACAACAGCGCAAGCAAGCCCACCGGCAACAGCACCAGCAACGTGAGGATCAGCCACGGCTGCTTGCCCAGGCTGGCGCTCGACTCCAGCTTGGCCAGTTCCCGCAACCAACCGCCATCACGTTGTATACGATGACGCAGGGCCGAGAACTTCTCGATCCATACCGCCAGCACCAACACCAGAAAACTCATTGTGCGTGTCCTCCATCCTGCAAGGCGCTGCGAAAGCGCGCCCAATCAAATTCGGGTCCGGGGTCGGTCTTGCGTCCCGGGGCGATATCGCTATGGCCACAAATGCGCTGGCGGGTAATGCCCGTGTACGCCGCCAACAACTGGCGCGTCAGGGCGATCAGGGATTGATACTGGGCATCGGTGAAGGGCAGGTCATCAGTGCCCTCCAGCTCGATCCCCAGGGAAAAGTCGTTACACGTCTCACGCCCCTCGAAGCTCGATACCCCGGCATGCCAGGCCCGGTCCCGGCACGAGACAAACTGCGTCACCGCGCCATCACGCTCAATCAGAAAATGCGCAGAAACCCGTAGGTCGGCAATACCTTCAAAGTAGGGATGTTCCGTGACATCCAGGCGATTCTGGAAAAACTCGTGCACCTTGCCGGTGGCGAATTGCGCCGGTGGCAGGCTGATGTTGTGCACCACCAACAGGGAAATCTCGCCACCGGGGCGCTCGTTGAAGTTGGGCGAGGGGCAATGGCGAATGCCCTGGCACCAACCGCTGGCGGGGTCCAACTGCATACTGGTTCCTTGAACGAGGCTGGGGTGACTCAGTATGCCGCGTTCCGCTGTCTGGTTGCGATCACTTGGCGCGATGAAGTTGGCGCAGGTTGCCAATCACCGAAGCCAGGGCGCGGTCGAACAACAGCGCATCATCCAGGGTTCGCACCGCGCCACGCTTGAACTCCAGGGCCAGTTCAAGCGGATTTTTTTCCAATACCTTGAGGCCGGTTCGATTGACGAAAATGCAGGTATTGCCCGGCGCAATAATCGCCGTCAGCTTGCAACGCAGGGTGTTTTCGGCGTCTTCCTGAAATTCCACCCAGCAACCGATCCGCAGTTGCCGAACCTTGAGCAGGTCGGGATCATCTTCCGGCAGGCTCGCCTCGATGGCCGGTGCCGCGGGACTGAGGACGAATGCCTCGCGCACCTCGACTTGCGACAGCGACGGTTGTTCCTCGGCACTGCCCCGGAACGACTGGACATGCAGGGTTTGCAAGCGGGTGAAAAATTCCCGGGTAATGAAGGGATCGAATGCCGCGCCGCTCAACCCATCGCGCAAGGCTTTCAGCAAGCCTGGCAACTGCTCCAGCAGGTGCCGGCCGGCTTCGGTGTCTTCGCTGAGGCCGACACTCCAGATCAACTCGTCCATGGTGCGCAACCCGGCCAGCCATTGTGGCGAGTGCTCGCCATGCTTCAGGCACGCCAGCAACAGCACCTGGCTCCAGGCCTGTTGCAGGAACTGCACCACGACCTCGGGCAGTACTTTGCCCAGCAACCGCAGATTGAGGGCTTCGGCTACACGCTGACGAGCGATTTCGGTACGGGCGCGCCCTTCTTCCGCATCGCGGGTACGTTGCTCCAGCAATTCGCTGCGGCGTCGCTCGTCATGGGTAAACGCGGTGAACTCGGTCAGGAGCTGGGAAAAGATCGCCGGATCATCCACAAAATCGTTCAACAACCGCTGCACCACCTGCTCGATGTGCAGGTACAGGCTGTCGCGCTGATAATCGTCGCGCTGGCTCCAGCCCATGGCCGCCGAAGCGATTTCATTGAGCAAGCGTCGCGCCGGGTGATTGGTGCGGCTGAAAAAACTCTTGTCCAGCACCGCCACTTTCAGCATCGGGATCTGCAGGCGCGCGATCAGCGCCTTGAGGGATTCGGGCACCGTACCGTCATTGAGGATGAACTCGAACAGCATGGCGATCAGGTTGATCACATCCTCGTCCGCATCCTCCACCACCCGAGACTTGCCGCTCTTGACGCTGACCCGGGTCAGCAATTGTTCAAGCTGGTTGCGCAGGTCGAAATCATCCTCGACCTCAGGCTCAGGCACATATTGCTGCAAATGGGAGAGCAGGCGCAGCAAGTCACGGGTGGAGATGGGCTGGGTCTCCGCGCTGGCTTCCAGCGTGGGTGCCACGCTGCCGCGCACTGCCGACAGCAATTCCTGCAACGCCGCGAAAACTTCCTGGCCGCTGTCGTCTGCCGGGTGTCCGGCAATCGGCGGGGTGTCTTCAGGCAACTCGGCCGTGGCGACGGCGCGCCGCGATGGCACGGCCTTGAGTTCGGGCAATACGCCGGTGGCGATCAGCAACTGATTGGCTTCGCCGTACAACAGATCAGCGTCACTGAGCACGTATTTCTCAAACAGCTTGAGAATGATCAGCTTGACCCGGATTTCCACGCCAAGGCTGCGTCCTGCTTGCAGAAAAAACGCGCACAGCATTGCCGGGCCCAGGGGGTTGTCCCGATCATCCAGGCGTTTGTCGAGCAAGGCATTCAGCCGGGCTGTCAATTGCCCAAGGGCGAGCCCGTCACGGCGCAGCACCTTGCCCAGCATGGCCTCGAGCGCGACGGCTTTTTCCAGCTCATCGCCCGAGACCCCGGGCGCCGCGGTGTAGGACACCACCGGAATCAGTTGCAGCTCACCGCGCTCCACGTTGCCAAGATTGGCAAACGCTTCGTAGAGTTGCTCCATGAAGCCACGCTCGAAATTCTTGCGCTTGAGGCGCAGGTCGCGCATGGCTTCAAAGAAAATACCGTGGTCGACGTTACTGCGGGTCTTGTCGGCCATTTCGAACAGGGTGTCGTCGGCGTTATCAAACAGCTCCTGCAGTCCCTGCCTGAGTTGCTGCGCCGCCTTGTCACGGACCTGGAGCAACACCACCGGCAGGCGGGCGAGCGGCGATGGCGTCGCCCGTGCCTTATTGATCGGCACCACCTTCCCGTCATTGTGCATCCTGGCCTCCTGAAACGGCGGTATTCGATTGTGTGAAGGATCGGTGCAGCAACGGTGCGAAGCACGCCGGGGCACTGCGAAAATCGGGCTATCACCGTGACGTCAAAGCTATGACGCCAATTGCAAGGCGCGAGATTATCTTGCAAATGAGGGTTGTTGCGCCAGCGAACTCTGTGATTGCCGTGTAAATGAACATCGCGCACCGCACCCGTGGTGCCAGTTGCCTTGGGTTCAGGCCCGCCCTGCCCCTATAATCCAGGCACTTTGTTTGTGGAGCCTGTTATGCCCAATCTTCGTCTAGCCGACCTGACCGCCGAAATCGAAGCCAACGTGCGTCGCGCACTGCTGGAAGACATCGGCAGCGGGGATATCACCGCACAACTGATCCCCGCCGAACGCCTGGCCAAGGCCACGATCATCACGCGCGACGCCGCCGTCATCAGCGGCACGGCCTGGGTGGAAGCGGTGTTTCGCCAATTGGACCCACGCGTCGCGGTGCATTGGCAGGTGCGCGACGGCGAACGTGTCAGCCCCAACCAGGCGCTGTTTCACCTCGAAGGCCCGGCCCGCTCGCTGCTCAGTGGCGAGCGTTGCGCGCTGAATTTCCTGCAACTGTTGTCAGGCGTTGCCACCCGCGCCCAATACCTGGCGGACTTTGTCGCGTCCACCCAGGTCAAGCTGCTGGATACCCGCAAGACATTGCCCGGCCTGCGCCTGGCGCAAAAATATGCAGTGACCTGCGGTGGTTGCCACAACCACCGCATCGGCCTGTATGACGCGTTCCTGATCAAGGAAAACCATATCGCAGCCTGCGGCGGCATTGCCCAGGCCATCAGCGCCGCCCACAAGATCGCCCCGGGCAAGCCGGTGGAAATCGAAGTAGAAAGCCTGGAGGAACTGCGTGAGGCACTGGCGGCGGGCGCCGACATCATCATGCTGGATGAGCTGAGCCTGGATGACATGCGCGAAGCGGTGCGCCTGAACAACGGCAAAGCCAAGCTGGAGGCCAGTGGCGGGATCAACGAAAGCACCCTGCTGCCCATCGCTGAAACCGGCGTGGACTACATCTCCATCGGGGCGATGACCAAGGATGTGAAGGCGGTGGATTTGTCGATGCGGCTTAGTCTCTGAAACGCCCTTGAATGTAAGCGCCTGCTTTTGTGGCGAGGGAGCTTGCTCCCGCTGGAGTGCGCAGCGCTCCCAAGGTTTTTGGGGTCGCTTGGCAACCCAGCGGGAGCAAGCCCCCTCGCCACATCAAACTTGTGTCAGATCGCGAGATTGTTCATCCCGCAATACTCGTTCCAGTCGACACCCAACACCTCGGCCGCTTCCTTGTGCAAAGCCAGGCGAGCCGCCTCGAACGCTTCGGGGGTGGAGGTGTACTTCAGGGTCAGTTCCCATGGCTGCAGGCCCTGGGCCTCGGCCTCATCCTCAAACGCCCATTGGATCTGGTCCCTTTGATCATCGGCGCTCAGGTCCTTGATCTCATCCAGCAGTTCCGGCGATTCCGCGACGTACTTTTTGAGGGCTGCTTCGTGCCGCGCTTCCTGGGTCATTTCTTGTGTGGTCATGTCGTTCTCTTAGATCGAGGAATGGGGATGCATCTGGGTCATCAAGGTCGCGCAGATACAAAAGAACAGGCATGAATACCGGTTCGTCTGGCCTTCAGAACCATTCTGGGATCATCTGAAAACTGTGTTGCCTTTGTGCCCGAGACAGGAATCGAACCTGCGACCTTCGCGTTACGAGTGCGCTGCTCTACCGGCTGAGCTACACGGGCGGTGGGCTAAAGCTAGCACTGCCTTGGACGTCCGGCAACTCACTGCATTTCGAGGGCAATCACACCTTGCACCCAAAAGCGTGGCTGCAGGTGACCGTTGCCCAGGCCCATGTAGCGCTCGCTGCGCTCCGTGAGTCGGGGCACGTCACGAATCGCGACGAACACCAGCAAGCCCACGGCCACGACGCTCGCGGCCATCCACACCCTGTACAACGCCGGCACCGGGGCGACCGATGGAACGCGCCACACATGCAATCCCATCAGCCAGCCAACCACCAGCGCCAGCCAGAGTTGCGACACCGGCATCACGATCACCCCATCCACCTGTGCCTGGGCCAGTGCACCGATCAGCGAGGCAAACAGACACAGGCGCAGCAGGTCCACGGGCGCCAATGACAACGCACGCTCACGCAACACGCCCAAGGTTGACCAACCCGCCCACGCAACCAACGCGATCACGCACAGCGTCGACGGTACGCCCCATTCGCTGGCCCACTGCAGAATCGCCTGGTGAGGGTGAGCGGCAATGTCATTGGCGATGTCGGCAAAATGCATCGGCCCGAAACCCAGCCAGGGCCGCTCGATAATCATGCTCCAGGCCTGCCACCATATCGGCCCACGCCCCGAGAGGCTGGTGGTCAGTCGGTCTACGGCACCATTGGAAATTACAATCCCCAAGTACCCTGCCAGCACCGTGAAGACCAACCAATACAACACTAACCCACAGGCCAGTGCCGCCAACTGCCAGCCCAGCCAACGACGCCCCTGCGGCCCCAGGAACATCAGCACGCAGCCGGCAGCGCCCATACCGAGCCAGGTGCCGCGGGTACCGCCACCGATCGCGATCAGCCACCAGACACACAGCAGGGCGAACACTGCGCCCCGCGCTGGACGAGCGACGTTTGAAACCAGCAAGGGAAGCGCCAGCAGCGGCAGGGTGAAGGTCTGGAACTGACCGTAGAAACGTTTATTGGAGAACCCGGACAACAGCAAATCGGTATTCACGATTGCTTCGCCGCTGGTGAAGGCGAGGACCCCGGCGTGCAGATATTGAATGCTTTTAACCGTGCACAGCAGCAATACGAACAGGACCAATACACGATCCAGGGACTCATCCCCATTGCGCCTGGCCCGGCTGAAAGCCACAGCAGTGGCGCAACAACTGATGAGCAGCGCCAGCTCGGTCAACGCCCAGAGTGGCTGGTGGGCCAACAGGGCCGAAACCAGCCCAGCGCCCCCAATCAGCGACACCCCGAGCGCTGTCGACCTGTCGACGCATCGCTCTGCCCGCGGCAAGCACAGCCCATACACCACTGCACACAGCCCCACCGATATCTGCACCGCACGTTGCCAGTCATGACTACTGAAAGGCGCGCAGATCGCCAGCATCAGCAGACACATAACCACGATGAGGAATATGTTCCCCCGCTGCTGGACAGACGACGTCATCGGCAACCTCTACTTCCTTGTGATGGGCGTAGAGCGGTTTACACACACGCTCTTCCTTGCTGCGTAAACAGTAGACGACCTGATGATCACGCGCCGCCGGAAGCACAACCTTTAGCGGCGTATTGGTCTTCTGCCGTGGTGGTGCACTTCCAGCCGGTTGTGGCGCTACGGGTCAAGGTGATGATCTTGCCCAGGACCGGCGCGGGTGCATCGAGGATTTCACAGGCAATCGTGCCAGCACCGGTGGCGATGTCGCCGGTCACGTCAATCTTGCAGTTGGCCGTTGGGCTGGTCCCGCCAATCAACGCCAGGGTCGGTGGCGTCCCCTGGTTCAGCGTGTCTTCAAAGCCCGCCTTCAACGCGGAGACTTCGGCCAGCCCTGCGGTGAACTTGGCCTTGGCCTGGTGCTTGGTGTACATGGGCAGGCCGATGGTGGCCAAAATGCCGATGATTGCCACGACGATCAACAATTCGATCAAGGTAAAACCTTTCTGACGCATCACATTCACTCTCCAGAATAAAACCTTTCGCGAGGCGCATCCTGCACCCCGTCTCGGCAACCGCGCCAGTGTACTCACCCCCGCGCAACCAATGCTGAACAAGACGCACAAACTGACATTTTTTCGCTCACGGCGAGCCTGCCCGAATCCGTCACCTGACTAAGCTATAAATCTTCCACTGTCTGTGTGCGGAACCGTGAAATGAATGATGTTTCAGCGATCTATGCCTGGGAAGGCGTCAACCGCAAAGGGCGCAAGGTATCCGGAGAAACCCGTGGTCACAATCCCGCCCTGATCAAGGCACTGCTGCGCCAGCAAGGTATCAATCCTGGGCGCGTACGCAAGAAATTCGCCAGTTGGCCGAGCCTCTCCCTGCCGGTCAAACCGGCAGAGATCGCCCTATTCACCCGCCAACTGGCGACGCTGCTGAAGGCAGGTATCGCACTTTTACAAGCGCTGGATATCATCGCCGAGGGCTTCGACAACCGGCATATGGGGGCGCTGGTACAAGGCTTGAAGCAGGAGATCGCCGCCGGCAGCAGCCTGGCTGTCGCCTTGCAGAAATACCCACGCTACTTCGATGATCTGTACTGCAACCTGGTTGCGGCGGGTGAACAGGCGGGCGCACTCGAAGCGCTGCTGGAAAGGGTGGCCATTCACCTGGAAAAAAGCGAACAGCTGAAAGCCAGAATCAAGAAGGCCATGACCTATCCCGTGACGGTACTGGCAGTCGCCACCGCTGTCAGCGCAATCCTGCTGATTCACGTGGTGCCGCAGTTTCAGGGGTTGTTTGCCGGCGTCGATGCACAACTGCCGGGCTTTACCCTGGGCGTCATCAGCCTGTCGGAGTTCATGCAGCAAAGCTGGTGGATGCTGATCCTGGCCGCGGGTGCCGGTTTCGCAGGAATGCGCAAAGCCTATCGCTCGTCCACAGGCTTTCGCCACTGGCTCGATGCCAGTTTGTTGAAAGCTCCCGTGGCAGGCACACTGCTGAAAAAATCGGCGGTCGCCCGCTATGCTCGCACGCTCTCGACCACCTTTGCGGCGGGCGTTCCATTGGTGCAGGCATTGGATTCCGTGGCCGGCGCCACGGGTAACGGGCAGTTCAAACAGGCAATCAATCGTATGCGGCACGACGTTGCAACCGGAATCCAGCTGAATGAATCCATGGCCATAAGCGGCCTGTTTCCAGGCATGGCGATCCAGATGACGGCTATCGGCGAGGAGTCGGGCACCCTCGATAACATGCTGGAAAAAGTCGCCTGCCACTACGAGGCTGACGTCGATAACCTGGTGGACAACCTTACCAGCCTCATGGAGCCGCTGATCATGGTGGTACTCGGCGGCATCGTCGGGGCATTGGTGCTGGCCATGTACCTGCCGATCTTTCAACTCGGTACAGCCTTTTGAGCACGCCACTGACTGAGATCCTCGTTTATCAGCCGTGGGTGTTTGTGTCAGGCGCGTTGCTGCTGGGCTTGATTGTCGGCAGTTTTATCAACGTGCTGGTATGGCGCCTGCCGAAGATGCTGGAACGTGAATGGCGAGCCCAGGCCCATGAAGTACTGGGCCTTCCCGCCGAGCCCATCGCGGCTCCCTATAACCTGATGCGCCCCAACTCCTGTTGCCCACACTGCAGCCACCCGATTCGCCCCTGGGAGAATATTCCGCTGCTCAGTTATGTACTGCTCAAGGGACGTTGCTCAAGTTGCCATCAACCTATTGGCGCGCGTTATCCCATCACCGAACTGGCGTGCGGGCTGATCTCGGCGGTTGTCGCCTGGCATTTCGGTTTTGGCTGGGCAGCCGGAGCGGTGTTGTTGTTGAGTTGGGGCTTGCTGGCGATGAGCCTGATCGATGCAGACCACCAACTGCTGCCGGATGTGCTGGTGCTGCCGTTGCTGTGGCTGGGCCTGATCCTCAACAGCTTTGGCGTTTTTGTTTCATTGCCCGATGCGCTGTGGGGCGCGGTAGCCGGTTACATGAGCCTGTGGTCGGTGTTCTGGGTGTTCAAGCTGATTACCGGCAAGGACGGGATGGGGCACGGGGATTTCAAGCTGCTGGCCATGCTCGGTGCCTGGGGCGGCTGGCAGATCCTGCCGATGACGCTGTTGCTGTCTTCCCTGGTGGGTGTGATGGGAGGCCTGATTCTATTGCGCCTGCGCAAAGCCCAGGCATCCACTCCAATGCCTTTTGGTCCGTATCTGGCAATTGCCGGCTGGATTGCATTGCTCTGGGGTGGTCAAATAACCGACTTCTATTTGCAGTCTGTCGGTTTCAGATGACCACTTCTGTCGCAACACCCTGGATTCTTGGCCTCACTGGCGGCATCGGCAGTGGCAAAAGCGCGGCCGCCGAACACTTCGTCCGGCTTGGCGTGGACTTGATTGACGCCGACCACGCCGCGCGCTGGGTAGTCGAACCCGGGCGCCCTGCCCTGGCGCAGATTGCCGGGCATTTCGGTGCGGGTGTGCTGCAGCCTGACGGGCAACTGGACCGCGGCGCGTTGCGCAAGCTGATCTTCGAAGTGCCCGACGAGCGCCGCTGGCTGGAGGCGTTGCTGCACCCGCTGATAGCCGAGGAGATTCGCAGCCACCTGGCGCGTGCACAATCGCCTTACGCGATCCTGGTGTCACCGCTGCTGATCGAGTCCGGCCAGTACACCATGACCCAGCGGGTGCTGGTGATCGACGTGCCGCAATCGTTGCAGATACAGCGTACCCTGCAACGCGATGGCATCAGCGAAGCGCAGGTGCAGGCGATTCTCAAGGCCCAGGCCACCCGTGAAGACCGCCTGCGCCATGCCGATGACGTGCTGGTCAATGACCAGGACCTGGCCCGGCTGCACGCCGAGGTCGAGCGACTGCACCACTTTTACCTTACTTTGCGTGGAGGCCGATCATGAGCCAACCCTTGAACGTCGAATGCCCAACCTGCGGCGCACCTGTGGAATGGAAAGCAGAAAACGTCAACCGTCCCTTCTGTTCGGACCGTTGCAAACTGATCGACCTGGGCGCCTGGGCGTCCGAGGAACACAAGATCCCGGTCAGTCCGGACGCCGAGGACGACCTGTTCTCCGAAGACTTTCAGCCCAAACACTAAGGCCGCATAAAGCCATAGTCCTGCTGGTCGTCGAGATTCTCTGCAAGGTACTGCAGCTCGTCGGCCAGGTCTTCAAAACTGCGCACGCCCTTGCTCTGCTGCACCACCGCACTGAGCATGGCGCGCAGGGTCAAGCCCGGATCAAAGCCGATTTCCTGCGCCGCGTCCTGGCTTCTGCGTAACTCCTGCCGTGCCCACTCGTACACACTCATGATTCCGTGCTCCTGGAAATTTTGCAGAGCATGCGACCACTTGCGCGTGCGGCATTTGACCTGGATCAAGGCCGCGGATCGTCATCCTTCCAGGGCGCCGAGAGGTAGCGAGTGCGGTTGAATGTCTCCAGCCACTCGGGGCAGAACACCACCAGGGCGCTGATCACCATGCCGTTGATAAAGGCCTCGGGGAAAATGATCAGCCACAAGTAGCCGACAAAATCCTCGATCCATTCCGGCATCGCAAAACGGCCATCGAACCACAGCAGCCCCAGGCCTGCCAGCAGGCACAACAAGGCCGACAGTGCGGCGGCGAAAAAGCCCGAACAGAAGATATACACAAAGGGATTGCGTGGCCTCGCCCGCTCCACCAACAGCGCACAGCCTTCGGTGACCAGCACCGGCAACAGGATCAGCAGCATGCCGTTGATCCCCACGGCGGCCAGGTCCTGGCGGCCGAGCAACACCAGGCCGAGCTGCGCGGCAAAGCCTCCGACAATCGCCAGGGGCCAATCGAGCAACAAGGTCACGGCGGTCATGCCGATGAAGTGATAGGACACCCCGGTGTCGAAATCCCGGCGCACCAACCACAACATGAACAGTGCGAATACGGTGCCGAACAGCAAGTGCTGGCGTCGGCGGTCGGCAAACAGCTCGACCCACGGCGAACGCAGGAGCGCCCACATCACCACCGGCGCATACAGCAGCCAGCCGATGCTGAGGGTTTCCGGCGCCAACACCGCTGCGCTGATCACGGCTGCACCTGCTCCAGGGCCTGGCGCAGTTCAGCGGCGGAATCGTATTCGTGCTGCGCCACCAGCGTCCCGTGATCCAGTTGCAGCCACAGCACTTTATCCACAGGTGCGGGATAGCGCGGGCTTACACGGGCATCGCGGTCGAGCATGACGCGATAGTTGTAGGCCTGCATCGCCGGCACCGCGAACATCTTCGCGATCAGCCGGGGCATGCGCTGGATATCGGCGAGAAACACCGCATGCCGAGCCTCCAGGTAACCCTTGGGCCGGCCTTGCAACGCTGCGTCGACGATTTTGGCGGCGTCCATGCTGCGCGCTACGAGCAAGGTTTGCGCCTGGTCATCCAGGGTGTAGGCCTGGTCGAACTGATCAAGCAACGTCCAGGGTGCAACGCGCTCACCCACTTCGACGGCTTGGGCCCACACGGGCAAAAGACTCAAGAACAGCACCACAAAACACTTCACTGCATACTCCTCATGCCACGGGAAACTGTCGAGAGGCCAGTCTACACCGACCTTTTGACGCGGGACTTCCTGCGGTCATCATTTGGACGCTAAGCTGGTGACATGGATGACTCAGATTATTTGCGCCTGCTCACCGTAGCGGCCGAACAAGCCAACGCGTTCCTGTCCAATGCCCGCAAATGGGAGCGTGAGCGTTGGGTCTGCCAGCGCCTGTTGCAAGGCTTGAACGTGCCCTATCGCGCCGAAGAATTCCACGCCGCCGGGCAAGAGCCGCCGGATGTGCTGTTTCGCGACGCCAGTTTCGAAGTGTTTTTCGTGCTCGACGAAGGCCGACGCCTGAACGATGAGTGGCGTGACGAACTGCTGCGGCGGCGCAGCGCGTTTTCCCTGAGCCAACTGGTTAGGCGAGAAGCCAAGCCCCGGCGCATTCCCGCCCACGAATTCCTGTTGCGCCTGGCGCCCACCCTGCGCAAGAAGGCCCACAACTATAAAGAGCGCGGGATGGACCTGGGGGAGCTGGACCTCATCGCCTTCGCCAGCCTCAAGCGCGAAGTACTGGACCTCAACAGTCACTTCCCTCCTCCCACCGAGTACCTGCGCCAGGGCTGGCGCTCGCTGTCCCTCGTGGGGCCGACCTTCGCCCGCGTACTGTTCGCGCACCCGGACGCACCGGACTTCTTGCGCAACAATCTGGGGCGCAGCATAGTGTTTGATGTGGGCATCAGCCTGTGATCGGGTTGGCGACTATGCTTCAGGCAATGCCGCCAATCACCCGACTGTAACGTGGCGCCCTTCAGCAACGTCTACCTGACGAGGCCTTTATGACCAGCCGCCTGAACCCCGACGACCAACAGCATGTCGAAGAGTACCTGCAACTGTCCCAGAACCAAGTCGAGCGCAAGCCTTTCCGGCCCTGGCTGCTCCTTGCCGTGGTGCTGGTTGCAGTGATCGGCCTGGGTTTGCTGAGCCGCCTTTTGAGTTACCTGACGCTATGAGCTGCCTGGCGCTCGCTCGGGTAACTGCACCGATTTCCTTTAGCCTTGCGAGATATCCCCATGACCCATCGTATTATTATCGTCGGCGGCGGCGCCGGCGGCCTGGAGTTGGCTACCCGCCTGGGTAAGACTCTGGGCAAGCGCGGCATCGCCAGCGTCACCCTGGTGGATGCCAACCTCACCCACATCTGGAAACCCTTGCTCCACGAGGTGGCGGCCGGCTCGCTGAACTCTTCGGAAGACGAACTCAATTATGTTGCCCAAGCAAAATGGAACCACTTCGAGTTCCAGCTGGGGCGCATGAGCGGGCTTGATCGCGAGCAGAAAAAAATCCAGCTGGCCGCCACCCTCGACGAGGAAGGCCGGGAACTGGTGCCCGCGCGCGTACTGGGCTACGACAGCCTGGTGATCGCCGTCGGCAGCACTACCAATGACTTCGGCACCGAAGGCGCGGCGCAACACTGCCTGTTCCTCGACACCCGCAAGCAGGCTGAGCGTTTCCACCAGCAATTGCTCAATCACTATCTGCGCGCCCATGCCGGGCAGACGGACGTGGTAGAGCAGATCAGCGTCGCCATTGTCGGCGCCGGTGCCACCGGCGTCGAGCTGGCCGCCGAGCTGCATAACGCCGCACATGAACTGGCCGCCTATGGCCTGGACAAGATCAAGCCGGAAAACATGCACATCACCCTGATCGAAGCCGGCCCACGGGTGCTGCCTGCCCTGCCGGAGCGGATCGGCGGGCCTGTGCACAAAACCCTGGAGAAACTCGGGGTGACCGTCCTGACCAACTCCGCCGTCAGTGAAGTGACGGCCGACGCCCTGATCACCAGCAGCGGCCAGGTAATCCCGGCCAGCCTCAAGGTCTGGGCCGCCGGGATTCGCGCGCCGGGTTTCCTCAAGGACATCGACGGCCTGGAAACCAACCGTATCAACCAACTGCAAGTGCTGCCGACCCTGCAAACCACCCGCGACGAGAACATCTTCGCCTTTGGTGACTGCGCGGCCTGCCCGCAACCCGGCACCGATCGCAATGTGCCGCCACGGGCCCAGGCAGCTCACCAGCAGGCATCGTTGCTGGCCAAGTCGCTGAAACTGCGGATCGAGGGCAAGGACCTGCCGTCGTACAAGTACACCGACTACGGCTCGCTGATCTCGCTGTCGCGCTTCTCGGCGGTGGGTAACTTGATGGGCAACCTGACGGGCAGCGTGATGCTGGAAGGCTGGCTGGCGCGGATGTTCTATGTGTCGCTGTATCGCATGCACCAGATGGCGCTGTATGGCTTCTTCCGCACGGCGATGCTGATGCTGGGGAGCAAGATCGGGCGAGGGACCGAGCCGCGCCTGAAACTGCACTGACAGCACGTTCCGGGATAGGACTCGGTTAGCGTGGGAGCGGGCTTGCTCGCGAAAGCGGTGGTTCAGTGCCAGATGCACTGGCTGACACACCGCTTTCGCGAGCAAGCCCGCTCCCACATTTGTTTTGTGGTGAGGCCAGGATTCCGCGCACAAAAAAAATCCCCGTATCTTTCGATACGAGGATTTTTAATATGGTCGGGGTAAGGGGATTCGAACTCCTGACATCCTGCTCCCAAAGCAGGCGCGCTACCGGACTGCGCTATACCCCGGTAAAAAAAAGGCGACCTCTCAGTCGCCTTCTTCGATCAGCGCTTTTGGCCTCTGATCTTAAGATTCGATTCCAGCGTTAACTGGTCTCAAAAATGGTGGGTCGTGTGGGATTCGAACCTACGACCAATTGGTTAAAAGCCAACTGCTCTACCAACTGAGCTAACGACCCAAATATGGTCGGGGTAAGGGGATTCGAACTCCTGACATCCTGCTCCCAAAGCAGGCGCGCTACCGGACTGCGCTATACCCCGGTTTTGAAATTGGCTCCGTGACCAGGACTCGAACCTGGGACCCAATGATTAACAGTCATTTGCTCTACCGACTGAGCTATCACGGAACTACGTATTTCAAAGTGTTACGTTGTTGCATGTTACCTTCTCTTCGACGCTTCCGTATCGCTACGTTAGTGTCTCTGAGGCGCGCTATTCTACAATCTTAAAAACCCCTGTCAACCCTTTAAATTGCTTTTAAGACAATGATTTGCGCTTCTTTCTGATTTCTCCTTGGGGAGAAGAAACCGTTGGGCTGACGTTGCTGCGGGGCGCACTTTACAAGCCTTTGCCTTACAGTTCAACGCCCTATCGAAAAAAAAGGCCCCGCAATGCGGGGCCTCTTCTTATAGCAGTACCGCTTGGGCTTAGTGGAAGACGATTTCGTCGTTCTCCACCGTCGCCTCGACGCTGGTGCCCGGCATAAAGCTGCCCGACAGGATCAGCTGCGCCAACGGGTTCTCGATCCAGCGCTGGATCGCACGTTTCAACGGCCGTGCGCCATAAACCGGGTCGTAACCAACCGCGATCAGCTTGTCCAACGCCTCGCGGCTCAGCACCAGGGACAACTCGCGCTCCGCCAGACGGCTGCGCAGGCGGCCCAACTGGATCTCGGTAATGCCCGCGATCTGATCCCGCGCCAGAGGCTCGAAGATCACCACTTCATCGACCCGGTTGATGAACTCCGGCCGGAAGTGGCTGGTCAGCGCGTCCATTACCGCTGCACGCTGGGCTTCACGGTCACCCACCAGCTCCTGAATCTGTACCGAGCCCAGGTTGGAGGTCATCACGATCACCGTATTGCGGAAGTCCACGGTACGCCCGTGACTGTCCGTCAGGCGGCCATCTTCCAGCACTTGCAGCAACACGTTGAACACATCCGGGTGGGCCTTCTCGACCTCGTCCAGGAGGATCACCGAGTAAGGCTTGCGCCGTACCGCTTCGGTCAGGTAACCGCCTTCCTCGTATCCTACATAGCCTGGTGGCGCCCCGATCAGGCGAGCCACGGAATGTTTCTCCATGAACTCGGACATATCGATCCGCACCATCGCCTCTTCGGTATCAAAGAGGAATTCGGCCAGGGCCTTGCACAGCTCGGTCTTGCCCACGCCGGTCGGGCCGAGGAACATGAACGAGCCGCTCGGACGGTTCGGATCGGACAACCCGGCCCGCGAACGCCGCACCGCGTTGGACACCGCGACCACCGCCTCTTCCTGGCCGATGACGCGCTGGTGCAACAGGCTTTCCATCTTCAGCAGCTTGTCGCGCTCGCCTTCGAGCATTTTCGACACCGGGATACCGGTCCACTTCGAGACGACTTCGGCGATTTCTTCCTCGGTCACCTTACTGCGCAGCAGCTGGTTCTCGGGCTTGCCGTGCTGGTCGACCATCTGCAGGCTACGCTCCAGGTCCGGGATCACCCCGTACTGCAACTCGGCCATGCGGTTCAGGTCGCCTTTACGGCGGGCTGCTTCCAGTTCCTGACGGGACTGCTCGATCTTTTGCTGGATCTGCGCAGAACCCTGCACTTCGGCTTTTTCCGAGGTCCAGATTTCTTCGAGGTCCGAATACTCACGCTCGAGGCGAACAATTTCTTCCTGGAGTTTTTCCAGGCGTTTCTTCGCCGGCTCGTCTTCTTCTTTCTTCAGGGCCTGGGATTCAACTTTCAGCTGAATCAGGCGCCGATCCAGACGGTCCAGCACTTCGGGCTTCGAATCGATCTCCATCCGAATGCGGCTGGCCGCTTCGTCGATCAAGTCGATGGCCTTGTCCGGCAACTGCCGATCAGTGATGTAGCGATGGCTCAGTTTCGCCGCCGCGATGATCGCACCGTCGGTGATCGCGACTTTATGGTGGACCTCATACCGCTCTTTCAAGCCACGCAGGATCGCGATGGTGTCTTCTTCGCTCGGTTCTTCCACCAATACTTTCTGGAAGCGACGCTCAAGGGCCGCGTCCTTCTCGATGTACTGACGGTATTCGTTCAGCGTGGTCGCACCCACGCAATGCAACTCGCCCCGCGCCAGTGCCGGCTTGAGCATGTTGCCCGCGTCCATCGAGCCTTCACCTTTACCGGCGCCGACCATGGTGTGCAGTTCGTCGATAAACAGAATGATCTGCCCTTCCTGCTTCGACAGTTCGTTCAGCAGGGATTTGAGGCGCTCTTCGAACTCGCCACGGAACTTGGCGCCGGCAATCAGCGACCCCATGTCCAGGGACAGCAGGCGCTTGCCTTTAAGGCCGTCCGGCACTTCACCATTGATGATGCGCTGGGCCAGGCCTTCGGCAATCGCGGTTTTACCCACGCCAGGTTCGCCGATCAGCACCGGGTTGTTCTTGGTGCGACGCTGCAGGACCTGGATGGTGCGACGAATTTCGTCGTCACGACCGATCACCGGGTCAAGCTTGCCTTCTTCGGCGCGCTTGGTCAGGTCGACGGTGTATTTGTCCAGCGCCTGGCGGGACTCCTCGTGGTTAGGGTCATTTACCGCCTCGCCGCCGCGCAGGTTGTTGATGGCGTTTTCCAGAGCTTTTTTGCTCACGCCCTGGCCCAGCAACAATTTGCCAAGTTTGCTGTTGTCGTCCATCGCGGCGAGCAGCACCACTTCACTGGAGATGAACTGGTCACCCTTTTGCTGCGCCAGTCGATCCGCCTGGTTAAGCAGACGCGCCAGATCCTGGGACATGTTCACGTCGCCAGTCGGGTTTTGGATTTTCGGCAGTTGGTCGAGCTCTTTGCTCAACTCCTTGCGCAGGCTGTTGACGTCGAAGCCCACCTGCATCAACAAGGGTTTGATAGAACCGCCTTGCTGCTCCAGGAGCGCTTGCATCAAGTGCGCAGGCTCGATGGCCGGATGATCCAGGCCAACCGCCAGAGATTGGGCGTCAGATAAAGCCAACTGCAATTTGCTGGTTAAACGATCAATACGCATTAGTCACCTTCCTTTTGAGCAGGCCGGAGCTATGAACAAACACATCCTGAATGAAGAAACCTGCCAGATACCCTTATAGATGGGGTGGATTCTGGAAGATTCAAGCGGGCGACCGCTGACTTGCGTCAGTATTGACCCAAGTCAAAGGAGTCTAGCGTTCAAGCCAGACAAGGGAGGCGAACCGACCGGTGCGCGGGCTGCGACGATAGGAATAGAAGCGGGGATCCGTCACGGTGCACAAGCCGCCACCGTACACGGCAGTGACGCCGCGGGCGGCAAGCCGCAGGCGGGCCAGCTGATAAATGTCGGCCATGAACTTGCCCGGGTTCTGACTGGGCACGAACGCCTCAATCGTTTCCGGAAGTTGCTGCATAAAGGCTTCACGCACTTCCGGGCCGACTTCAAAGGCTTGCGGACCGATGGCCGGCCCCAGCCACACCAATACGTCGGCAGGCTCGGTATCCAGGCTTTCAACGGTCGCTTCCAATACGCCAGCGGCCAGGCCACGCCAGCCGGCATGGGCTGCCGCGACGCGGGTACCGGCGCGATTGCAAAACAAGGCAGGCAGGCAATCAGCCGTCATCGAAGTGCAGGCGATGCCGGGAGTGCTGGTCCAACTGCCATCGGCTTCGGCAGTCCGGCCGGGATCCGCCTCGACGACAACCACACCGTGAACCTGGCGCAACCAGGCGGGCTGGATATTGAAGGCAGCGCAGAGACGACGGCGATTTTCGAGCACGGCATCGAGGCTGTCCTCGACATGATCGCCGAGATTTAGGCTGTCGAACGGCGCCACGCTGACGCCGCCCGCACGGGTAGTAACGCAGGCTTTCACCCCGGCCGGCGCGGGCCAGTCAGGAATCAGCCAGTCACTCATCCGATAAACGCCTCGCGATCCTGCTTGAGCAGCGACAACAACCAGACAAAATCGTCTGGGAGTGGCGATTCCCAGCTCATCCGTTTACCGCTCGTCGGATGATCCAGCTCCAGGAAGCGTGCATGCAGCGCCTGGCGCGGGAAGGTTTTCAGCGAATCAACCATGGTTGCACTGGCCGCCGGCGGAATGCGGAAGCGGCCACCGTAGGCCGGATCTCCGACCAACGGGAAGTTGATGTGCGCCATGTGCACCCGAATCTGGTGGGTACGACCGGTTTCCAGCTTTACCCGCACGTGAGTGTGGGAGCGGAAACGCTCAAGCACGCGGTAGTGGCTGACGGCTTGCTTGCCGCCTTCCATCACCGCCATGCGCTGGCGCTGCTGGCCGTGGCGGCCGATCGGGGCATTGATTTTGCCACCGGCGGTTACCACGCCGATCACGATGCATTCGTAGATCCGGCTGACGCTGCGGCTCTGCAGTTGTGTGACCAGCTGCGTCTGCGCCTGAATGGTCTTGGCTACCACCATGAGGCCGGTGGTGTCCTTGTCCAGGCGGTGCACGATGCCGCAGCGCGGGACATTGATGATGTCCGGCACGTGGTGCAACAAGGCATTGAGCAGCGTGCCATCAGCGTGGCCGGCGGCCGGGTGCACCACCAGGCCGGCAGGTTTGTTGATCACCAGGATGTCGTCGTCTTCGTAGACGATGTCCAGTTCAATGTCCTGGGCGATCCATTCTCCCTGGGCTTCCTGCTCGGCAGTCAGCTCAAGAATCGCACCACCATGGACTATGTCTCGCGGGCGGATAACCGCTCCATCCACAGTCAGGCGGCCGTCTTTGATCCAGGCGGAAAGGCGCGAGCGCGAGTGCTCAGCGAATAATTGTGCGGCGACTTGATCGAGGCGTTGGCCGCCCAATTCGGACGGCACCTCTGCGCGAAGTTCAATTTTATCGGACATGCTCAGACTAGGCGTGGCACAGCCTTTGGTTTCGGCTGCGCGCTTGTGGTTAAATACGGCGTCTTTTGCCCCGAGGCTTTCCAAGGGGCGCTCATCATAACAGGACGGCCCCGCCCAAGACAGCGGCCGTCATAGGGACGCAAGCCGCCATGCAAGTGAAACACCTGCTGCTGATCGCCATCCTCGCCATGACTGCTGCTTGCTCGTCAACAAAGGAAGTCGTCGACGAAAACCTGAGCGAGGTCGAGCTGTACCAACAAGCTCAGACCGACCTGAACAACCACAGCTACACCAGCGCCACGGCAAAACTGAAGGCACTGGAGTCGCGGTATCCGTTCGGGCGCTACGCCGACCAGGCCCAGCTCGAGCTGATCTACGCCAACTACAAGAACGCCGAGCCGGAAGCTGCCAAGTCCGCCGCCGAGCGTTTTATCCGCCTGCACCCTCAGCACCCGAACGTGGACTACGCCTACTACCTCAAGGGCCTGACCTCGTTTGACCAGGACGTTGGCCTGCTGGCGCGCTTCCTGCCGCTGGACATGACCAAGCGTGACCCGGGCGCTGCCCGCGACTCCTACAACGAGTTCGCCCAGTTGACCAGCCGCTACCCGAACAGCCGCTACGCGCCGGACGCCAAGCAGCGCATGATCTATCTGCGCAACCTGCTGGCTTCCTACGAGATCCACGTAGCCGACTACTACCTGACCCGCCAGGCGTATGTTGCTGCCGCCAACCGTGGCCGTTACGTAGTGGAAAACTTCCAGGAAACCCCATCGGTGGGTGACGGCCTGGCCGTGATGACCGAGGCTTACCAGCGCCTGCACCTGGACGCCCTGGCGGCCACCAGCCTGGAAACCCTGAAGCTCAACTACCCGGACCACCCAAGCCTGAAGGACGGCCAGTTCGTACCGCAGGTTGCCGAAGCCGACAACCGCTCGTGGTTGAGCAAGTACACCCTGGGCCTGATCGAGTCCCGTCCACCGCTGCCGCCGGGCGAAACCCGCGCCAACCAGGACATCATCAAGCAATACCAGGACGCCAAGGATTCGATTCCATCGGACCTCAAGCCGCGTGACGAAAACGGCGACATCATCGAAGAGCAAGGGCCTCAAGCCCTGGGCAATAACGAAGATCGCTCGTGGTTCAGCTACATGACTTTCGGTATCTTTGACTGATTGTTCGCCGCGATGCAAAAAGGGAGCTCCTCGGAGCTCCCTTTTTTATTGCGCTGCATAATTGCGCTGTGCGCCCATCACGTCCTTGGCTAAACTGCGGGATTCCTTGTCGAGAAGCTGCCCACCATGGTTCGTCTACTGTTCTGGATCGCCGTTATTGCTGCCGCGGTATGGTTTTGGCGCAAATTCAAAAGTCCGGCCGCCAAACAGCAGCGGCCCAGCGAACAGGGCCCGATCCAGATGGTTCGTTGCGCCCACTGTGGCCTTCACCTGCCACAGGATCGAGCCTTGAGCCTGCGCCAGGAATGGTATTGCACCCAGGCACATCTGGAGCAAGGGCCGAAATCTATCCAGCGTTGATTCGGCCTGCCGGCGCATACGGGGCCGGATCAATGATCGGCTCATGTCCCAGCAACAAATCGGCAAACAGTTGGCAGGACGCCGGCGCCAGCACCAGGCCGTTGCGGTAATGCCCGCAGTTGAGCCACAGCCCGTCGAAACCTGGCACCTTGCCAATATAGGGAATGCCCTCCGGCGAGCCGGGCCGCAAACCGGCCCAATGCCCCACCACTTCGGCATCGGCCAGGGCCGGAATCAACTCGACGGCAGAGGCTTTCAGGCTTTCCAGTGCAGAGTCGGTGGGCGTCTTGTCGAACCCCTCGTGCTCCAGAGTGCTACCAATCAGAATGTGCCCATCCCGCCGAGGAATCGCATAACGCCCCTTGGCCAGGACCATGCACGACAAGAAGTCCGACGCACACTTGTACAAGATCATCTGCCCCTTGACCGGCTCCACGGGCAACTCAAGCCCCAGGCGGCCCAGCAACTCACCGCTCCAGGCGCCGGCCGCCAGCACTACCTGATCGCCATGGATCGGCCCGAGCGCCGTACTCACCCCAACAACCTTGCCGCCCTGCTGAATAAACCCATCAACCGCACACTGCTCGTGAATCGTCACGCCCGGCAGGGCCAACAAGGCCGCCTTGAGGGATTTGACCAACCGCGGATTACGCACATTGGCCACATCCGCCATATAGATCGCCTGGGAAAACCCGGCACCCAGCACCGGCACAGCGTCATGGGCAGCTGAAACATCCACCTTGCTCAGCGGGCGCCCTTCGCGGGCTGCCCAGGCAAGCGCCTCGGTTTCATCATCCAGGTCCAGCCAATACAGGCCGGTGGTGTGAACTTCCGGGTCAATGCCAGTAGCCGCGAACAGACGCTCTGCCAGTTGCGGATAAAAATCCTGGGACCAGTGCGCCAGGGCCGTCACGGCGGGGCTGTAGCGCCACGGGTAGAGCGGGGAGACAATGCCGCCGCCGGCCCAGGAAGACTCCTGACCGACCGCCGAACGATCCAGCAGCACAACCGCTTGCCCTTGGGTCGCCAGGTTGAACGCCGTCAACAACCCGATTACCCCACCACCCACAACCACTACTTGCTGTTGCTTAGCCATTGTTCGATCCAGCCGATAAAAAGAAAAAGGCACGCCCGGCGCCCAATCGTCCAGCTTCCTCATCATTGCCCCCAGCACGCCTTGCGCGTCATATCAGGCGCGGCTCCCGGATTGCTTCGCGCACCGGTACTGCTCAGGCTGAAGGCGGCACAGGGATCGCCCGCCATCACCGAGTCAATTGCCGGCGTGGCAAGCAGAACGAAATCCTGAGGGTTCAATGCAGGGGTGATTCTATAGCGATCATTGCCGGCTATGACGCCAGTCGCATCAATAAAAGTGCCGTTCCTCGCGTAATAACGCTCAAGGTACTGTGCCTGCTCACTCAGCAACCCGGCAATTTCCGCGCGATAGACCTTTTTCATATGGCTGAGATACCCGGGATAGGCGACGCCCGCCAGGAGTCCGACGATCGCCACGGCGATCAGTAATTCGATCAGGGTGAAGCCTGTGCAATCCTTGCCCATCGTGCTGCTCACCTATTGAAGTTGTCGCCACATGATTCGTCGAAAACGCTCGCCAGGCCCGCTGCCCACACGGGCATACACACACTCCAGGACGGAGCGTGAGTGCCCACTGACGCCCACTGATGTCACGCGATAGACCGTGGCCTGGGCCTCTGCCGGGAGCTGAGCCAAACCCGTTCCCGGCCCCAGGTTTTGAATACCGTAGACGCCATCTTTCATCCCTATCCAGGTCACAGTCGATACGGGATTCGTCCCCGGCCCCACTACCGAAACCGATTCGGCAGGTGGCGCGCACGCAGCCGTCGAGTGGCAAGGGCGCAGGGCGAAACCTGACGCCTGCACCAAAGACTCGCCAAGCCTGAGGCCGCTTTCGGCCTGCTGAAACGACTGGTTGCGCTGCCGAAGGCTGCCGGTAATTTTTTCTTGCGAGATTGCTCCCTGCATCGAAGACACTCCGAGGAGTGCCAACAGCAGCAGGAATACCAGGCTGATCAGCAAAACCATGCCTGCCTGCCTCGAACGGGAGAGGTAATAACCCATGGGCACGCTACTCCAGGCGATTACGTAGTGCCGCGACCACGCTGTAGGCCTGGTCTTTCACCAACCCATTTGGATCCTGAAGTGTCAGCAGAATCCGCACGCTGCGGATGAGCGACTCATCGCCGGGGTTGGGGTCATAGCGGCTGACAACCGTTGAGCCTGGCTTCTCGGCCACGCCGAAACTGATATCGAATGCCCCCACGTTATCCACCAGCACCGCTTTGCTCGGGGCCGCCAGCGTGCTGAACTTCAGCTGCCCGCCCTCAAAGGTGTAGGTCAGCTTGCGCAGTGGGAAGTGGATTTGCCCGGGCGTCGCTGCCGGCGGGCTTCCAACATAGGCGTGGGCAGAGCCGGTGCAATCGGAAAGCACCGCCCAGTCCGGCTTGCTGCCACCCTCCCCGACGTCGGCGGTCACCAGCGTCAGGGACCGGGAACTGCCGGTGGTACTCCATCCAATGGGACGATCAAAACCTGCGGGAGCGTTGCTGATTGATGCAGCGGACAAGCAGCCAAACATGCCCGCCTGGCGTATTTCCTGAATCAGCTTGCCAAGGGCGAACCGTGCATCATCCTGCAACAGCGAAGCCGCACTCTGGCTGGCATAAGTGGTTCGGGAGCTGAGTGCAATCTGGGTCACCCCCAGGATCAACATCAGGCCGAGGGCCAATGCCAGCAGCATCTCCACCAGGCTGAAACCGCACACTGGACCTCTCATGGCAACACCCTCGGGTCGACTGCAACCCGGCTGGTCAGGGTGAATGTTTCCCGGGTGCCTTGAGCCTTCGCTCCACGGGAGTCGTCCCAACTGATGCTGATGGTCACTTCTCGCTGATTGACCGCAACCGACCCCTTGGCGCTTTCCCCGGCGAACCCGACGATATTCGCTTCAAAGTCGTGCAGGTCCAGATCACGCACACTCGCGACCGAGGTGCTGGAGGGCGCGCGTTCACCCTGGCCCCAGGAGTAATCAGCACCCGAATTGGCGCGGATCCGGTCGAGCATGTCGTAGGCAATGAAACTGGCCTGACTGGTCATCCTGGAACTGTCGGTGTATTTCAATGCATTGAGCTGAATGACTGCCGCCCCTAGCAGGCCGACAGCGAGGATCAGCACAGATACCAGGACCTCGATCAGGGTCATTCCGGCCTGGGTCGGTTGCGGGTGGGGCGTTACGGGAAAAGCGTTCATTACCATCGCCATCCATGTCGAAGGTCATCAGAAAGCAGCGCAAACCTGCTGTGCGACGCAAGACTAGCGCCGGTATTGCCTGAGCGCTGCCCCCCCGGAACAAAGCGAAATACTTTGGACAGAATGGCCACCATTCGACCCGCCGGACTGGGCGCTATAACTATGTCTGCCATCCGGCACCGACTGAAAAAGCACACCGCGTCCACGGAGGGACGGCCCATGAAACAACGAGGTTTCTCGCTGATTGAACTGATACTCGGCCTGTTCCTGAGCGGCATCCTGGCCAATCTGGCAGTGCCGAGCCTCAAGGGGCTGCTCGAGTCGCAACGACGCCAGAGCGCCGCCGAATCCCTTGCCGGCGGACTGCGATATGCCCGCACAGAAGCCATCGCACGCAATCGCACGGTGGTTATCCATGCATTGGACGATGACTGGAGCCGGGGTTGGAGGGTGATACTGGACCTGAACGGTCGCGGCCATCTGGACGACAAAAACCCGGTGCTGCTGGAGCGCCAGGACAGTGGGCAGATACCGATTGTGGGGAATACGCCGGTGAGAACCCAGATACGCTTCAGCAGCCTGGGCGAACCGCTGCTGTCAGCAGGGGCATTCAGCGCCGGCACCGTCCACGTGTGTGCGACGGACCAGCAACTGAGCCTGTATCAAATAGTGCTGGCCGCCAGCGGGCGTATCAGCCTGCGCAGTAACAAGACCGAGCAGGCTTTGTGCCGGGGCTATGCCGGTACTCCGGGCCTCAGAGCAGCGAACGAACCCGCAGCTCCTTGGGCATGGAGAAAGTGATGTTCTCTTCACGGCCAGCCAGTTCATCAGCGCCCGTGGCGCCCCAGGCCTGCAGTTGCTGAATAACGCCACGCACCAGGACTTCCGGGGCCGAGGCTCCGGCAGTGATGCCGATGCGTTCGACACCGTCGAACCAGCTGCGCTGCATGTCCTCGGCACCATCGATCAGGTAGGCCGGGGTGGCCATGCGCTCGGCCAGTTCGCGCAGGCGGTTGGAGTTGGAGCTGTTGGGGCTCCCCACCACCAGCACAACATCGCATTCGTCGGCCAATTGCTTGACCGCATCCTGGCGGTTCTGGGTGGCGTAGCAGATGTCATCCTTGCGTGGACCGCCGATGGCCGGGAAGCGCGAGCGCAAGGCATCGATGACGCGGCTGGTGTCGTCCATGGACAAGGTGGTCTGGGTAACGAAAGCCAGCTTTTCAGGGTTGTGCACCTGCAATGCAGCGACGTCTTTTTCGTCTTCCACCAGGTAGATCGCACCACCATTGCTGCCATCGTACTGGCCCATGGTGCCCTCGACTTCCGGGTGACCGGCGTGGCCGATCAGGATGCACTCACGACCATCACGGCTGTAGCGCGCGACCTCGATGTGCACCTTGGTCACCAGCGGGCAGGTGGCGTCGAACACTTTCAGGCCACGGCCTGCTGCTTCGGTGCGTACCGCCTGGGAAACGCCGTGAGCGCTGAAGATGACGATAACGTCGTCCGGCACCTGGTCCAGTTCTTCAACGAAGATGGCCCCGCGGCTGCGCAGGTCTTCGACCACAAACTTGTTGTGGACGACTTCATGGCGCACGTAAATCGGCGGCCCGAAAACTTCCAGGGCGCGGTTGACGATTTCAATCGCCCGGTCCACGCCGGCGCAGAAGCCACGGGGGTTGGCGAGTTTGATTTGCATGCTGTGCCTCGTGTCTTGCCCTGTAGGATCGAGCTTGTGTGGCGAGAGCGCTTGCTCCCGCTGGGCTGCGAAGCAGCCCCAACAAGCTCGCCTCTGCAGTAGGCCGATTTCGTTAGTTACAGCGCTTTAACGTCGATGATTTCAACATCAAAGGTCAAGGTTTTCCCGGCCAACGGGTGGTTGAAGTCGATGGTCACTTGCGCGTCATCAAAGGCTTTCACCACACCCGGCAGCTCGGTATTCGCCGCATCGTTGAAGATCACCAGCAAGCCTTCCGACAGCTCCATGTCCTGGAACTGCGAACGCGGGATGATCTGCACGTTTTGCGGGTTGGGCTGGCCAAAGGCGTTTTCCGGCAGGATCTGCAGGTTGCGCTTGTCGCCGGCCTTGAAACCGAACAGTGCCGCTTCAAAACCCGGCAGCAGGTTGCCGTCGCCGACCTTGAAGGTCGCCGGGGCCTTGTCGAACGTGCTGTCGACCGTGTCGCCATTCTCCAGGCGCAATGCGAAATGCAAGGTGACTTCCGTGTTCTGGCCAATGCGTTGCTCAGCCAATACCTGTTCAGTCATGAACGGTCTCTCCGGTTTTCTTGCTTTTGAACATATCCAACGCCAGCATGATTGCACCGACGGTGATGGCGCTGTCGGCAAAGTTGAACGCCGGGAAGTACCAGCGGTTCTGCCAATGCACCAGAATAAAGTCGATCACATGGCCCAGGGCAATGCGGTCGTAGAGGTTGCCCAATGCGCCACCCAGCACCAGCGCCAACGCAACGGCCAGCCAGGTGTCGTTACGCCCCAGGCGCTTGAGCCAGACTACCAGCACGGCACTGACCACCACGGCGATCAGGGCAAACAGCCAGCGCTGCCAGCCGGAGCTGTCAGCCAGGAAGCTGAACGCAGCGCCGGTGTTGTAGGCCAGGGTCCAGCTGAAGTAGTCGGGAATCACCACGATCTGCTGGTACATCTCCAGGGCGCCTTCGAAGTGAGCCTTGCTGAGCTGGTCAATGACCAGCACCAGCACGCTCAACACGAGCAAGCCCAGGCGTCCAAAACGACTGGCTTCAGGCATAGTGACGAACCTCGCCAGCGCCAGAGATGTTGTCGACACAGCGACCGCAGATTTCCGGATGCTCAGGGTTCACGCCGACATCTTCACGGCAGTGCCAGCAACGGGCGCACTTGGCGAAGGAGGACTTGACCACCTTGAGCTTGAGACCCGGGACTTCGGTCGCGACGGCATCTGCAGGCGCCTGGGCAAACGGCGCCAGGCTGGCGGTCGAGGTGATCAGGACGAAGCGCAGTTCGTTGCTCAGCTTGGCCAGGTCAGCGGTCAGGCCTTCTTCGGCAAACAGCGTGACTTCGGCCTGCAGGTTGCCGCCAACGGCCTTCGCCGCGCGCTGCACTTCCAGCTCCTTGTTCACGGCAACCTTGACGGCCATTACGCCTTCCCAGTACTCGCGGCCCAGCTCGAAGTCGGCCGGCAATTCGGTCAGGCCTTCGTACCAGGTGTTGAGCATCACGGACTCGTTCCGCTCGCCCGGCAGGTATTCCCACAGTTCGTCGGCGGTGAATGCCAGGATCGGGGCGATCCAGCGCACCAGCGCTTCAGAGATGTGGTACAGCGCGGTCTGCGCCGAACGGCGGGCCTTGCTGTTGGCGCCGGTGGTGTACTGGCGGTCCTTGATGATGTCGAGGTAGAAACCACCCAGCTCCTGCACGCAGAAGTTGTGGATCTTCGAGTAGACGTTCCAGAAGCGGTATTCGCCGTAGTGCTCTTGCAGCTCGCGCTGCAGCAACAGGGTACGGTCCACGGCCCAACGGTCCAGGGCGAGCATTTCCTCGGCCGGCAGGATGTCGGTGGCCGGGTTGAAACCGGTCAGGTTCGACAGCATGAAGCGTGCGGTATTACGGATCCGGCGGTAGGCATCGGCGCTGCGCTGCAGGATCTGCTCGGAAACGGCCATCTCGCCCGAGTAATCGGTAGAGGCAACCCACAGGCGCATGATGTCGGCGCCCAGGGTGTCGTTGACCTTTTGCGGCGCGATCACGTTGCCCAGGGACTTGGACATCTTGCGACCGTTCTCGTCGACGGTGAAACCGTGGGTCAGCAGCTCGCGGTACGGGGCGTGATCGTCGATCGCGCAACCGGTCAGCAACGAGGAGTGGAACCAGCCACGGTGTTGGTCCGAACCTTCCAGGTACAGGTCGGCACGCGGGCCGGTCTCGTGGCCCATCGGGTGCGAGCCGCGCAGTACGTGCCAGTGGGTGGTACCCGAGTCGAACCAGACGTCGAGGGTGTCGCTGATCTTGTCGTACAGCGGCGCTTCGTCGCCCAGCAACTCGGCGGCGTCCAGCTTGAACCAGGCTTCGATGCCCTCTTGTTCAACGCGCTGGGCAACCTCTTCCATCAGCTCGACGGTACGTGGGTGCAACTCGCCACTTTCCTTGTTCAGGAAGAACGGAATCGGCACGCCCCAGTTGCGCTGGCGGGAGATGCACCAGTCCGGACGGTTGGCGATCATCGAGTGCAGGCGCGCCTGGCCCCAGGCCGGAACGAACTTGGTGTCTTCGATCGCCTTGATCGCACGCTTGCGCAGGGTTTCGCCGCGGGTCGGCTCCTTGTCCATGCCGATAAACCACTGCGCAGTGGCGCGGTAGATCAGCGGGGTCTTGTGACGCCAGCAATGCATGTAGCTGTGGGTGATGGTTTCGGTGTGCAGCAGCGCACCGACTTCCGCCAGCTTGTCGACGATCGCCGGGTTGGCCTTGAAGATGAACTGGCCACCGAAGAATTCCAGGGACGGCACGTACACGCCGTTGCTTTGCACGGGATTGATGATGTCGTCGTTGACCAGGCCGTACTGCTTGCAGATCACGAAGTCGTCAACGCCATAGGCAGGCGAGCAGTGAACCACGCCGGTGCCGGCGCCCAGCTCAACGTACTCGGCCAGGTAGATTGGCGACAGGCGGTCGTAGAACGGGTGACGGAAGTTGATCAGTTCCAGCGCGGACCCGGTAGTGGTCGCGATCACCGAGCCTTGCAGGTTGTAGCGGGCCAGGCACGCCTCCACCAGCTCTTCAGCCAGCACCAGCAGTTTGTCACCGACGTCCACCAGGGCGTAGGTGAATTCCGGGTGCACGTTCAGCGCCTGGTTGGCCGGGATGGTCCACGGGGTGGTGGTCCAGATCACAATAGAGGCTGGCTTGGCCAGGCTCGCCAGACCGAAGGCTTGCGCCAGTTTGGCTTCGTCGGCGATCGGGAAGGCCACGTCGATGGTCGAGGACTTCTTGTCTTCGTACTCGACTTCGGCTTCAGCCAGGGCCGAGCCGCAATCGAAGCACCAGTTCACGGGCTTGAGGCCCTTGAACACGAAACCGCCCTTGACGATTTCGGCCAAGGCGCGGATTTCACCGGCCTCGTTCTTGAAGTTCATGGTCTTGTACGGGTTGGCCCAGTCGCCCAACACACCCAGGCGGATGAATTCGGACTTCTGCCCTTCGATCTGCTCGGTGGCGTAGGCACGGCACAGTTCGCGGGTTTTATCCGCGCCCAGGTTCTTGCCGTAGGTCACTTCGACCTTGTGTTCAATCGGCAAGCCGTGGCAGTCCCAGCCCGGGACATAAGGCGCGTCGAAACCCGAAAGGGTTTTCGAGCGGATGATCATGTCCTTGAGAATCTTGTTCAGCGCATGACCGATGTGAATCGTGCCGTTGGCATAAGGAGGGCCGTCGTGCAGGACGAATTTCGGACGATCCTTGCCAATCTCGCGCAACTTTCCGTACAGGCCAATACTGTCCCAGCGCTGCAGGATCTGCGGTTCGCGCTGTGGCAGGCCGGCCTTCATTGGGAAGGCGGTGTCCGGAAGGTTTAGCGTGGCTTTATAGTCGGTCATTTAAGGCTCTTCATTAGCGATGGGCGCTAGGTGCGGCTAGTGCACGGGCGGCGGCGACATCCGCATTGATCGCCGTTTTCAACGCCTCCAGGGAGGCGAAACGCTGCTCTTCACGCAGCTTTTGGTGGAAAGCCACCGTCAAACGCCGGTCATACAAATCACCGGCAAAATCCAAAAGGTGAACTTCCAGGTGGGCTTTGCCATCACCTGCAACCGTGGGCCTGACGCCTATGTTGGCGACTCCGGGCCACGATTGGCCGTCGATGTCGACACTCACCAGGTAAACCCCGGTCAGTGGCACACGACGGCGCTTGAGCTGCACGTTGGCGGTTGGCGTGCCCAGTTGGCGCGCCAGCTTCTGGCCGTGCAGCACCCGCCCGGCAATCCGGAACGGGCGACCGAGCAAACGCTCGGCCAAGGCGAAGTCGGCAGCGGCCAGGGCGTTACGCACCTGGGTACTGCTCACGCGCAGGCCGTCCAGTTCGACGGTTTGCGCGGCTTCGACGGTAAAACCCTGGGTGACGCCGGCCTGCTGCAGGAAATCGAAATCCCCTACCCGGTCGCAACCGAAACGGAAGTCGTCGCCGACCTCCAGATGCTGCACGCCGAGGCCGTCCACCAGGATACGGTCGACGAACTCGGCGGCGCTGAGGCTGCGCAAGCGCTGGTTGAAAGCCAGGCAGAGGACGCGGTCCACACCTTCTTCAGCCAGCAGTTGCAGCTTGTCCCGCAGGCGGGCCAGACGCGCCGGCGCCGTCTGCGGGGTAAAGAATTCGCGCGGCTGTGGTTCAAAAATCACCACGCAGCTGGGCACGCCCAACTCAACCGCACGCTCACGCAGGCGGGCCAGGATAGCCTGGTGGCCACGGTGAACACCGTCAAAGTTGCCAATAGTGGCGACGCAGCCCCGATGCTGGGGGCGCAGGTTGTGGAGACCTCGAACCAGCTGCATAACGCGCTTCTTGCTCATAAAGTGGTCGATTATAACCACACCCGGCCCCGGACGACAGGCAACAGCGCAGGCCATTTGCGCGAATCGATAAAACAACCGTCTTATCGACGAAAAGTCTCTAGCTCAGCGACTTGCGATTGAAATCCCGCAAGCGGAAGCCCATCAGCAGCAACATGCCGAAGTACACCAGCACACCAGCCGCCACCAACGCTCCCAGGCGCATGAAGCGCTCGAGCATATGGCCCTGCTCCCAGGCCGGCATGAAGTGCATCAGGCCCAGCAGTACCGCGGCCATCGTCCCCACCGCCACCACCAACTTGAGCGCAAACGAGCCCCAGCCCGCCTGAGGCTGGAACATTTTCTGTTTACGCAGCTGATAAAACAGCAGCCCGGCGTTGATGCAGGCCCCCACACTGATCGCCAGCGCCAGCCCGGCATGCTTCAGCGGACCGATGAACGCCAGGTTGAGCAGTTGGGTAACCACCAGGGTGAAGATCGCGATCTTTACCGGGGTACGGATGTTTTGTTGAGCATAAAAGCCGGGGGCCAGCACCTTGATCACGATAATGCCCAGCAGGCCGACGGAATAAGCGATCAGCGCACGCTGGGTCATCGAGGCGTCAAACGCAGTGAACTGGCCGTACTGGAACAGCGCGACCGTCAGCGGCTCGGCGAGCAACCCCAGGGCCACGGCACACGGCAGCACCAGCACGAAGCACAGGCGCAGGCCCCAGTCGAGAATCCGCGAATATTCGTGGCGGTCTTTGCTGGCATAGGTACGCGACAGCGTTGGCAGCAGGATGGTGCCGAGTGCCACGCCGAGCACGCCGGACGGCAATTCCATCAGACGGTCGGCGTAGTACATCCACGACACCGAACCCGAGACCAGCAGCGAGGCGAAGGCGGTGTTGATGATCAGGGAAATCTGGCTGACGGAAACCCCGAGGATGGCCGGCAGCATGTTGCGCATCACCCGCCAGACGCCGGTGTCCTTGAGATTCAAACGCGGCAGCACGAGCATGCCGATTTTCTTCAGGTGCGGCAGCTGGTACAGCAGTTGTGCCAGGCCACCCGCCAGGACCGCCCAGCCGAGGGCCATCACAGGCGGATCGAAATACGGTGTCAGGAACAGCGCAAAAATAATCATGCTGACGTTAAGCAGGGTCGGCACGAAGGCCGGCACCGAGAAACGGTTCCAGGTATTGAGGATCGCCCCGGCCAGGGACGACAGGGAAATCAGCAATATATAAGGAAAGGTCACCCGCAACAGATCAGTGGTCAGGGCGAATTTTTCCGGTGTATTGGCAAAACCGGGTGCCGTGGCCCAGATCACCCAGGGCGCGGCGAGCATCCCGGCGATCGTCACCAGCGTCAGCACCAACGTCAGCAAACCCGAAACATAGGCAATGAAGGTGCGGGTCGCCTCCTCGCCTTGCTGGGCCTTGTACTCCGCCAGAATCGGCACGAATGCCTGGGAAAAAGCCCCCTCGGCGAAGATCCGCCGCAGCAGGTTGGGCAGTTTAAAGGCAATGAAGAAGGCATCCGTGGCCATGCTGGCGCCAAAAATACGTGCCAGCAGCGTGTCACGCACAAACCCCAGAACCCGGGAAATCATAGTGATAGAGCTGACAGCGGCCAACGATTTGAGCAGATTCATTGAAAGAGTTTTTGCCTATAGATAAAGAGCAGGCGAACAAACGGCCCACATATGCGATACTCCGCGCCTGCAACAAGCACAGAGCCAAAGCTCGCGAGTTTACAGGTCAAGCGCCGGAAATAAATCACCCGCCTCTTAAGATCGACCACTCAGCAGTTCGCATCACACGCCCTTGACAAGACTTCAACTCATCGGCATGATTCGCGGCCTATTTTGTTTGCTATTTCCTAAAAAGTCTTTCGAGGAGCTCGACGGTGGCCAACACACCTTCCGCCAAAAAACGTGCAAAACAGGCTGAGAAGCGTCGCAGCCACAACGCCAGCCTGCGTTCCATGGTTCGTACCTACATCAAGAATGTAGTTAAAGCCATTGACGCAAAAGACGCTGAAAAAGCTCAAGCTGCTTACGTTCTGGCTGTGCCAGTTATCGACCGTATGGCCGATAAAGGTATCATCCACAAGAACAAAGCTGCTCGCCATAAAGGTCGTCTGAATGGCCACATCAAGGCTCTGAACCTTGCTGCTGCAGCCTAAGCGATAAGCTTGTTAAAAAACCGACCCCAGGGTCGGTTTTTTATTGCCTGCGATTTGGGAAAGCCAAAAAAAGAGCCGGCATGCCGGCTCTGCTTCAGATTTATTGCGCTGTGGGCCACGGCAGGATCGGAATCGCCGTCACCGCATTCTGCGGGCTGCCTTCGATCAAGCGGTCGCTGTAGACCAGATACACCAGGGTATTGCGCTTCTTGTCGAGGAAACGCACCACCTGCATGGTCTTGAAGACCAGGGACGTGCGCTCCTTGAACACCTCATCCCCATCCTTCAGCTCGCCCTTGAAGCGAATCGCACCTACCTGGCGACAGGCAATCGACGCCTCGGCGCGATCCTCCGCCAGACCCAACCCACCCTTTACCCCGCCCGTCTTGGCGCGAGACAGGTAGCAGGTCACGCCATCCACCTTCGGGTCATCAAAGGCCTCGACCACGATCCGGTCATTTGGGCCGACAAACTTGAACACCGTCGACACCTGGCCAATCTCTTCGGCCGACGCCAGCAACGGCATCGCCAGCAGCAAACCGAGCAATCCCTTCATTACGCGCATCGAGACTTCCTTTTTACTTAAACCAGAATCAGGTTATCCCGGTGAACCAGCTCCGGCTCAGCCATGTAACCCAACAGACCGACAATCGCCTCAGACGACTGCCCGATGATTTTCTGCGCCTCAAGGGCGCTGTAGTTGGCAAGGCCACGGGCAATCTCACGACCATCCGGCGCCACACACACCACCATTTCGCCACGGCGGAAGCTGCCCTGGACCAGTTTTACACCCACCGGCAACAAGCTTTTGTTGCCTTGGGACAACGCTGAAACCGCACCAGCATCCAACACCAGGGTACCGCGCGTCTGAAGATGCCCCGCCAGCCACTGCTTGCGCGCCGCCAGCATTCCGCGCTCAGGCGACAGCAGCGTACCGATGCGCTCGCCCGCCTTGAGACGATCCAGCACCCGCTCAATCCGACCGCCAACGATGATGGTATGTGCGCCGGAACGCGCCGCCAGACGTGCCGCACGCAGCTTGGTCTGCATGCCGCCACGCCCCAGGGCACCGCCGACACTGCCAGCCACCGCATCCAGCGCCGGATCATCGGCACGCGCTTCGTAAATCAGCTGAGCCTCAGGGTTATTGCGCGGGTCAGCGTCGAACATGCCGTCGCGATCCGTGAGGATCACCAGCAAGTCAGCCTCAACCAGGTTGGCCACCAGCGCTGCCAGGGTGTCGTTGTCACCGAAGCGAATCTCGTCGGTCACCACGGTGTCATTCTCGTTGATCACCGGGATCACCTTGAGTTCAACCAGGGCACGCAGGGTGCTGCGGGCGTTCAGGTAGCGCTTGCGGTCGGACAAGTCGTCATGGGTCAGCAGAATCTGCGCCGTGTGGCGCCCGTGCTCGGCAAAGCTGGACTCCCAGGCCTGTACCAGGCCCATCTGACCAATGGCGGCGGCAGCCTGCAGCTCATGCATCGCGCTGGGTCGCGCGGTCCAGCCGAGGCGGCTCATGCCGGCGGCAACCGCCCCGGACGACACCAACACCAACTCGACGCCGGCCTCATGCAAGGCCACCATCTGGTCCACCCAGACACTCATGGCCGCACGATCCAGCCCCTTGCCATCCGCCGTCAGCAGCGCGCTACCGATCTTAACGACCCAACGCTGCGCACCTGTCACCTTGCTCCGCATCATCTTCAACCTTAGATAGAGGGCCGCGCGACCCAGCGCCGCCCATAACGTTATTCGTGACTACCGATTTCCAGATACCAAAACGCCGCTCGATTGAGCGGCGCTTAAGTTTACTGCAACGAATCAGTCGCGCACGTAAATGATTTCCGGACCATCTTCATCATCCACGTCTTCCTCGTCCCAATCATCGTCACCGATATCATGGACCGACTTGACGCCACTGCGACGCAGGGCACGCTGATCATCCAGCGCCTGCAACTGGGCACGAGCCTCGTCTTCGATGCGCTGATCCAGTTCAGCCAGCTCGGCCTTGTAGACAGGGTCGGCGGCCAGGCGATCGGCACGGTCTTCGAGGTAACGCATGATGTCGCGAGTCAGGCGCTCAGTGCCTTCTTTGGCAATGGCCGAGATCACGTAGACCGGACCGGTCCATTCCAGGCGATCAACGATCTCCTTGACGCGCTCTTCGTGCTCTTCCTCGAGGATCTGGTCGCACTTGTTCAGCACCAACCAGCGATCACGCTCAGCCAGGGACGGGCTGAACTTGGTCAGCTCGCTGACGATCACTTCAGCAGCGTCCGGTGCACTGGTGTCATCCAGCGGCGCCATGTCGACGAGGTGCAGCAGCAAACGGGTGCGGGACAAGTGCTTGAGGAAACGGATCCCCAGGCCTGCGCCGTCGGAAGCGCCTTCGATCAGGCCCGGAATGTCCGCAACCACGAAGCTTTTCCAGCGGTCGACGCTGACCACACCCAGGTTCGGCACCAGGGTAGTGAACGGGTAATCGGCGACTTTCGGCTTGGCAGCAGACACCGAGCGAATGAACGTACTTTTGCCGGCGTTCGGCAAGCCCAGCAGGCCCACATCAGCCAGTACCTTCATTTCCAGCTTGAGGTCACGCTGCTCGCCTGGCTTGCCCGGCGTGGTCTGGCGTGGCGCACGGTTGGTACTGGACTTGAAACGGGTGTTGCCCAGACCGTGCCAGCCGCCATGAGCCACCAGCAGGCGCTGACCGGCTTTGGTCAGGTCACCAATGACTTCCTGGGTTGCGGAGTCGATCACGGTGGTGCCGACCGGAACCCGCAGTACCAGTTCTTCGCCTTTTTTACCGGTGCAGTCGGTGCTGCCGCCGTTGGAGCCACGCTCGGCATCAAAGTGCCGGGTGTAACGGTAGTCCACCAGGGTGTTGAGGTTTTCGTCGGCGATCATGTAGACCGAGCCGCCATCACCGCCATCACCGCCGTTAGGACCACCGTTTTCGATGAATTTTTCCCGACGGAAACTCATGCAACCGTTACCGCCGTCGCCAGCTTTTACTCGGATCGAAACTTCATCAACAAACTTCATAACAAAACGCCTCTCGCCACACGGACGAGCTTAAGAAACCAAGACATAAGACTCTTGCAAAAATGAGCGCAGCGACCTCAAGCAACGACCGCAAATCCACTGCTTTCGCCCATCACAAACAGCTTTGCAAGAGACTCACCCCACAAACGAAAAAGCCCCGTCGCGAGACAGGGCTTTTCCAGCAACTACGTAATTATGCCGCGACGACTTCAGTCTTCGGGACAATGCTCACGTAACGGCGGTTGAAAGCGCCTTTTACTTCAAACTTGATCACGCCGTCGATTTTAGCGAACAGAGTGTGATCTTTACCCATGCCAACACCGTAACCGGCGTGGAATTGGGTGCCGCGCTGACGCACGATGATGTTGCCCGGAATGATAACCTGGCCGCCATACATCTTCACGCCAAGGCGTTTGGCTTCTGAGTCGCGACCGTTACGGGTACTACCACCAGCTTTTTTGTGTGCCATGAGTCAATTCTCCTAGTGAGGAATTAGGCTGAAATTAAGCCTGAATACCGGTGATTTTGATCTCGGTGTACCACTGGCGGTGGCCCATACGCTTCATGTGGTGCTTACGACGACGGAACTTGATGATGCGGACTTTATCGTGACGACCTTGGGAGATCACTTCAGCCACAACGGTAGCGCCTGCAACAACTGGAGCGCCGATGTTCACGTCATCGCCATTGGCGACCAACAGAACGCGATCAAAAGTAACGGATTCGCCAGTAGCGATTTCCAGCTTCTCGATCTTCAGGTATTCACCTGGGGCGACCTTGTATTGCTTGCCACCAGTAACAATTACTGCGTACGACATGGTATTTCTCCGATAATCCTGCTCACCCAGCGCTTTATAAGAAGAGGTATTGGCTGGCATGGCTGCATGGGATGGACGTCCCGAATGCAATTGCGTAAGGCAGGTGCTGCCCAGGAAGTTCAGGGTGCGCGATTGTACGCAAGCTATGGAGGTGTTGCAAGTAGCCGTCTATCGCGCCTTGACACTACGGGACGCGGGTCCTAGCATGCCGCGCAACCCTTCTGGAGCGACTGTCGCTGATGCAACCCCAAGCTTTCTACCGCGCGGTGGCGGACGATTTTAGCGCCGTCGACGGCATCATCAAGAAGCAGCTGACTTCTAAAGTGCCGCTGGTCTCCAAAATTGGCGACTACATTACGTCGGCCGGCGGTAAACGCCTGCGTCCTTTATTAGTGTTGCTGTGTGGCAAGGCCCTGGGCCGCGAAGGCGATGACCTGCGCCTGCTGGCCGCGACCATCGAGTTCCTGCACACCGCCACCCTGCTGCACGACGACGTGGTCGACATGTCCGGCATGCGCCGTGGTCGCGAGACGGCCAACGCGATGTGGGGCAATGCGCCGAGCGTGCTGGTGGGCGACTTCCTGTACTCGCGCTCGTTCGAAATGATGGTCGAGCTGGGCTCGATGCCGGTGATGAAGATTCTTTCACAGGCCACGCGCATCATCGCCGAAGGCGAAGTGTTGCAGCTGTCGAAGGTTCGCGACGCCAGCACCACCGAAGAAACCTACATGGAAGTGATTCGCGGCAAAACCGCGATGCTCTTCGAAGCCTCGACCCACAGCGCCGCCGCCCTGTGCGAAGCGACGCCCGAGCAGAGCGAAGCCCTGCGCACGTTCGGCGATCACCTGGGCGTGGCCTTCCAGCTCGTGGACGACCTGCTGGACTATCGCGGCGACGCCGAAACCCTGGGCAAGAACGTCGGTGACGACCTGGCCGAGGGCAAGCCGACCTTGCCACTGATCTACACCATGCGCGAAGGCACGCCGGAACAGGCCGCCCTGGTGCGCAAGGCGATCCAGAAAGGCGGGATCGAAGACCTGGAAAGCATCCGCGAAGCCGTGGAAGCCTCGGGTTCCCTCGAATACACCGCGCAACTGGCCCGTGACTACGTGGCTCGCGCGATCCAATGCCTGGAAGCCCTTCCAGCCAGCGAATACCGGGACGCCCTGGTTGAGCTGAGTGAGTTCGCGGTCGCCCGTACTCACTGATTCTGCTCTGCTCCATGCAGGAGCTGGCTTGCCTGCGATTGCATCACCGCGGTGTAACAGACAAACCGAGGTGCCTGCATCGCAGGCAAGCCAGCTCCCGCAGCGTTCTCTGGCGTTGCTGCCCCCTGCCCGGCTAAAACCCTATACAATGTGCGCTTTTTAGCCATCCTGAAACCAAAGGAGCTTTAGTGAGCACGTTGCCACCCTGCCCGAAATGCAATTCCGAATACACCTACGAAGATGGCGCCCAGCTGATTTGCCCGGAATGCGCCCATGAGTGGGCCGTCGGCGGCGAAGCCGAGGCGACCAGCGATGAATCCGTGAAAAAAGACTCTGTGGGCAACGTCCTGCAGGACGGCGACACCATCACCGTGATCAAGGACCTCAAGGTCAAGGGCACGTCCCTGGTGGTCAAGGTCGGCACCAAGGTCAAGAACATCCGCCTGTGCGATGGCGACCACGATATCGACTGCAAGATCGACGGTATCGGCCCGATGAAACTCAAGTCCGAGTTCGTCCGCAAGGTCTGAATATGCTGCCTCCATCCCGTGCCCTGCACGGGATGGCGCTTCACCCTCCCCGCGTCAGTTCCGCACTGGCGGCAAAAGGCCAGGCCTTTTGATCAAAAACAATATCCACACAGAAAAGTCCGGAAATGGCCAATAGGGACTTGCTATTCTACGAATAAGAATTATTCTCATTGAAACCCATCAAGGAGATACTTCCCATGACTTATTTGATCGATGCCTGGCTGGACCGTCCACACCCTTACCTGCGAATCCTCCATCGGGAAACCGGGGAAGTCTGCGCGGTGCTGGAAGAAGAGGCGTTAAGCGAACTGCAGGATCAGGGCGACCTGGACGTCAATGGCCTGAGTTCCAGTGAGCCCGGGGTGCTGAAGGAAGTGGTGAGAAATCTATTTCTGTTCTGCTATGCCCGAGCGTTGCGCCCGGTGACGGATCTCAATGGCAAGTTTCATCCATGAGCAACCGCGCAAAACACTGCAGGAGCGAGCAGGCTCGCTCCTGCAGGTAAGGTCTTACAGAACGTCGAGCAGCTCGACGTCAAACACCAGAACGCTGTGCGGCGGGATGCTGCCAACACCTTGAGCGCCGTAAGCCAGTTCGCTCGGCACGTACAGGCGCCATTTGCTGCCGGCATTCATCAGTTGCAGGGCTTCGGTCCAGCCGGCGATCACGCCGCCAACCGGGAATTCCGCAGGCTGGCCGCGCTCGTAGGAGCTGTCGAACACAGTGCCGTCGATCAGGGTGCCGTGGTAGTGAGTACGCACCTGGTCTTCGCGGGTCGGCTTGGCGCCGGTACCGGCAGTCAGCACTTCAAATTGCAGGCCGGAAGCCAGGGTGGTGATGCCGTCACGCTTGGCGTTTTCAGCCAGGAAAGCCAGGCCTTCGCCAGCAGCAGCTTCAGCCTTTGCAGCGGCTTCGGCTTGCATGATTTCGCGGATGACCTTGAAGCTGGCGGCCATTTGCTCCTGGTCCACACGGCTAGGCTTGCCGGCAAAAGCGTCGGTCAGGCCAGCCAGGATCGCGTCCAGGCTCACGCCCGGTGGCGGGTTGTCGCGCAGCTGGTCGCCCAACTGACGGCCAATGCCGTAGCTCACGCGGGTTTCGTCGGTGGACAGATTAACTTCGGACATGGAAAGGCTCCGCTGTAGGACGACACAGGTGCCGTCCAAACTAAAAGGGCGAGCAGACTAGCACACAAGCCACGCCCTTGATGAGCCCCGCGCAGGAGAGCGCCAGGGGCTGATTAATGCTTGGTAACCTTGTCCAAGTAGCCCATGGCAAACGCCGACACCACGAAGGTCATGTGAATGATCACATACCATTTCAGGTGCTCGGGATCGACGTTCTTGGCGTCCATGAAGACCCGCAGCAGATGGATCGACGAAATCGCTACGATGGACGCCGCGACCTTCATCTTCAGCGACGAGGAGTCCATGGTCCCCAGCCAGTTGAGCTTCTCCTTGCTTTCGTCGATGTCCAGCTGGGAGACGAAGTTCTCGTAGCCGCTGATCATCACCATCACCAGCAGGCCGCCCACCAGGGCCATGTCGATCAACGACAGCAGCACCAGGATCACATCCGACTCGCTCATGGTGAACACGATGGGAATCACATGAAACACTTCCTGGAAGAACTTCAGGCCCAGCGCCAGCAGCCCCAGGGACAGCCCGAAATAGATCGGCGCCAACAGCCAGCGTGAGGCATACATTGCATTTTCGATAAAGCGTTCCATTGAATCTCACACAGCTTGGCTAAAAATGGCGGCGAGTATACCAGCCGCACCCAAACCCCAGAAACCGTCGAGAAAACTGATCTGTACGGCATCTGTTAAGGAATTTTTCTGCTAGTGTCGAGCTCATCAACTCGGCTCGATGATGTCGGACAGGAAAACTCAGATAATGGATGTGCGATCCCCTTTGGCCAGCCTTGGCCTGTGTGCGGCGTTGCTGATGGGCAGCGGTTGTTCCCCAAGCGATGAACACAAGCAAGCCAGTCTCGAAGAGAAAACCGCCAAGTTCGAACAATCCCTGGACGCCATCCAGGACCCCAAGCTCAAGGACGCCGTGTCCGAGCTTGGAGGCTCGCTGCTGTTGCTGGAACGGGCACGGGCCAAGCTCGCCACCAAGCCCATCGAGGCCGAGTACAGCGAAGACGCCCTGGCGCTGCTCAAGCATTACCCTACGCCGCAGGCCCTGGTCGATACCTACATCAATGGCCTGTTTGTCCTGCGCAAGGCGTCCCATTCGGACTACCTGACGGACCTGCAGCCGATCTTCCCGTTCAACTTCAACATGCCCGACCAGTTCCCCTTCCCACATGGCCTGGAATGGCAGTCGGTGACCCTGAGCAACAACAAGGTCATCCCGTTCCAGCCGGAATGGTCGGAAACCGACCCGGGCATCCAGTTGAGCCCCACCAGTTCCAACCTGACCAACCCCGATGACCTGACGGTGACCTACCCGTTCGTCGAAGGCGTCGAGACGGAGAACAAAAGCCAGCCGCAGCCCGTCACCCTCAAGGGCAAGGTGGAAGTGATTGCCCCGCGTAAAGTCTTCACCTTCGACTTGTCGAAAAAGGACGTGGGCCGCAAGCGCACCGAAGAAAACGTCACCGTCACCCTGCTGGCCCTGGAAAAGAACTACGCCGAGATCGAACTGACCAACAGCGCCCCGCTGGCGCCGGAAGTCGCGGACGAATCGCCGAACCCGTTGCTGGTGCAGGCTCGTGACACCACCGGGCAATTTCTCTCGCGCTCGGGCTCGATCAACGAAAACGCCGCGCAACTGGCGTTCTACGAGAAGCAACTGGCCGAAATGCAGAAGCAGAAGGCCTGGTCCGACGCCTTCGAGAAACAGCTGGAAGACGAGCAGAAAGCCTTCGAGCTCAAGCAGAACAGCCACTACACCAAGGTGTACTTCAATGGCCTGATCGACAATGTGCAAGTCAGCGTACTCGACTTTTCCCAGGCCACGGTGACCCGCAAGGACCTGGACCTGCCCGTACGGCGCTTCGACAAGAACAGCCTGGAAAAAACCGTACAGCCGTTGCCGATGCCCGTCACCGTGTATGACGACCAGGCCGCGGATTGGCTCAAGGACGCCACCCTGTCCGAAGACCAACTGAAGAAAAGCGTCACCATCAACCAGTCGGTGGATGACGCCAGTGCGGCGCACGTTGAGTTCGATCACCCCTACACCTTCAACGACGACCTGCTGGGCGAGGACCGCGGCGGCGGCGATGCCCCGGTGACGTTCCTCACCGCCAACGACGAAGGCAAGCTTGGCGAGCCGATCGAACTGCCCGCCGAAGCCTACGAGGTCGACCCGGGGCGCGGCACCATCACCTATGACCTGAACCTGTTCCCTGAAAACCCGGGGTTTGCCGTCGGATCGATGCCGCTGTTCCTGGCGACCATCGAGAAAGGCAGCCTCACTGCCGGGCAACTGCCCAAGGGCCTGGAGCTGAAGGACAACGCGCTGATTGTCGACCAGAAGCTGTTCCCCTCTGACAGCTGGCGGTTCTATGCCAAGGACGCCAGCGGCAACTACCTGAAGGAAATTCTCGGCGTCAGCCACCGCGCCGAGGAATACGGCACGGCGCTGTTCGACGTGCATTACTTCTACGGCCAGCCGACGACATTGGAGACCTACCAGCGCACCGGCCTGGACACGGTGCAGTATGGGTTTGAGGTGAAGCTGGACAAACCCGAGGCGGCCCCTGCCCCCAAGCCATAGCC